>RFYV01000065.1 GCA_009921265.1 Betaproteobacteria bacterium
CTAAAGACGGAACGTAAAATTCGATTGATTAGTACGGATGCGTATATGAGCGCAGATTTTGTGGAGCGCAAAGGAACCGTTATTCGCAAGACCGCTAATCAAGAAAAATTGACCTCTGTTAAGAAAAGCTTGAAAGAGGGTGAGGATTTAAGCAGTGTGAATTGGCTTGATCTTGTGTCAGTTGAACAACTTGATGTGAAAGCGGGAGAGCCCCTGAAATTGCAGCTCGAAGATTTTATAGATGCAATCCATACAGGTCGGAAACCGTTCGCAGATGCTGAGGCTGGATTTGCCGCAGTAAGAACAGCTGAGCGCATTGTGGCGGCTGCAAAATCCCTGGATTCCGAAAAGACAAGTTGAACAATGAAAATCGGATCGCACCGAAGCGCTGCTGGTGGTGTTGGCAACGCGATTCGCGAAGCTGTTGAGCTTGGATTTGATTGCGTTCAATTATTCACCGCGAATCAACGCCAATGGAAGCCGCGCCAGCCTTCCAAAGGTGAATGCCTAGATTGGTTTGAAGCGATAAAAATCGCCGGTTGGATCAACCCTGATGACCATCGGGTTGTGAGTCACAATAGTTATTTGGTGAACCTTGCAAGTCCAGATACGCGGGCTAGAAATAAATCGATTGCGTTGCAGCGAAGCGAGTTGGAGCGTTGTGAAATGCTTCAGATTCGACTTTGTGTAATGCATCCCGGCGCGCATCTTGGGACCAAGCGATCACCAAGAGAGATAAACAATCTAGAAGCCCAACCGTCCGCCGAGGAGCTGGCTGGTATCAAGCGGCTTGCGGAAAGCCTAAATCAACTTCACAAAGATTTACCTGGCTATAAGGTGTTGACTTGTCTAGAAAATACGGTTGGTGCGGGAACCACTTTGGGATACAACTTCAACCAACTCGCCGCAACGAAAGAATTGGTGCGTGAATCGGATCGTATTTCTTTTTGTATTGATACATGCCACGCGGTTGCGGCTGGATACTGCATGGACACCAGTGAGGGCGCAAAAAAAACTCTGAAATTAATTGATACATATCTGGGTCTTGAACAAGTTCGTGTAATTCACACGAACGATTCTCTATTTCCCTGCGGAAGCCGTAAAGACAGGCACGCACATATTCTTGATGGCCTGTGTGGTAAATCGTGTTTTCACGCAATCACAAACGTGAAATTATGGAAGAATATCCCAATGATTCTTGAAACTCCCAAAGAAGATTTATATCAAGGTCGCGATTGGGATTTGGAGAATGCCGATCGGTTGCGTGGTGTTAAAAATATCAAATCCACAATTAATTCACGCAGGCTTGATCATGGGGCAAAGAGAACTCTTAAGAAAATTCCAATACTGGCTTTGTTGCTTGCGCTATCGCATCTGTTTATCAATGTTGGTTGCAAAACAAAAACACTAGATCAAATTCGTGGTGATTCTTCCAACGAAACTATCCCCGCGCTGGCAGGTTCGACTTTGCCAAACGTGCAAGAGTCGGGTCAGCTTTCTCAGGCGAACCAATTCATGGAGTCTGGTGATTACGACAACGCCCTAAATATTTTTCAAGAGATTTTGCAGGAAAACCCCAAACTGCCGGAAGCTTGGGTTGGTGTGGGTCAAATTCAATCGCATAAACAAGATTGGACACAAGCTGAAACTGCTTTTTCAAACGCGGCCGCTCTTGATTCTGAAAATTTTGACGCGCAGTTTGGTCGTGGCAAAGCCTTGCAGGTTCTAAACCGCTTGGTGGATGCGATACGCGCCTATCACAGAGCGTTGCTTGTTCGTCCAGATGATTTTGATGCGAATTTAAATATGGCGACGGCTTATTTGCAGTTGGACGAAGCAAGAAGCGCGATTGTTTTCGCTGAAAAGTCAGTTAAGTTAAAGCCAGATTCTGGAGTGGCGCGCATCAACCTAGGTGTGGCGTATGAACTTTCTGGAAAGCCTGAGCTTGCGATTCAACAATATGAATTAGCGGCGGAATTGATGGAGCCAACGCCGCAGCTTTTAACAAACCTGTTGAACGCCTATGCGCAAAGCAAGAGATATAGAGAAGCTGTAAATGCGGCGTTGTTGTTAGTGAAGTTGGCGCCCAATGCAAATAGCTACGAGCGGCTTGGGTGGGCATACTTTCGTGTGAAAAATTATGAGAGAAGTCTCTGGGGTTATCGCGAAGCGGTTCGTTTGGATCCCAAGCACTGGCCGTCCTGGAATGGGGTGGGTGTAAATCTACTCAACGCTTGGGTTGTTGGCGGAAAAACGGATATGAATCTTCAGTCTTCTGCAAAATCAGCTTTTGAGCGCTCGCTTCAGCAAAATCCAGAGCAACCGAAAGTTGCAAAATTAATCAAAACATACAAGCTTTAATATGGAAAACTCAAATCCAATCAAGGACATGCAGGCGGCGATAGTGGTCGCGGAGCAAGGTGCGTCACTCACATCCAAGCAAGTGGGGGACGCTCTTGCTGCGATCTTCAGTGGACAGATTGAAACATCAATAATCGAACAGTGGTTGCGATTAGTTTCAAGACATATTCCAACGAGTGCGGAAATATTTGGTGGTGTTCAGGCTCTCCTTCAAACAACAACGCTCATTCCAACAGACATTGCTTGCGAAAAAATTATTGACACGGCGGGTACTGGTGGCGCACCCAAAATGCTGAATGTAAGCACGCTTTCGGCGCTTGTTATTGCGGCTTGCCGTGGGGTTGTTGCTAAAAGTGGAAATCGTTCGCGCACGGGATTTGGTTCATCTGAAACACTTGCAGCGCTGGGTATGAATATTCAAGCCCCACCCGCGACACAAGTGAGAATGTTGGCGGAGTGCGGGTTTTGTTTTTGTTTGGCTTCAAAGTATTTTCCGGCGGCGCGGTTTGCGGCCGATGCGCGCAAGGCGATTGGCACGCCGACCTTGTTCAATTCAATTGGCCCACTTGCAAATCCCGCGGGCGCTTTACGCCAAGTGGTTGGAGTTTGGAGCCGCGAACTTTTGGAACCAGTGGCTGAAGTTCTGGCACGACGCGGCGCGGTAAAGGCGTTTGTGATTCATAGCGCCGACGGATTTGATGAGATGAGTGTGAGTGATAAAACTTACGCCATAGAAGTTGTTCGTGGACGCGTGATGGGAAATATTATTTTTGAACCAGAGCAGTTTGGAATTAGCCGCCAAGCTTCTGCTCCGCGAGGAGTGAAAAATCTTGAAGATGCCACGACCCTGTTTAGAAGGCTGGCTTCTGGAATTGATCGTGGCGCGGAACTTGATTTGGTTTTAATCAACGCCGCGCTTGGTTTAATGGTGGCGGATAAGGCAAGTGATCCAAAGTCTGCGGTGGGGCTGGCAACTGATGCTATTCAGTCTGGTCGCGTGAATTCGCTTCTAGAAACAGTGATCAAGCTTTCAAATCAATAAATCTTCAAGAAAAAAAGCACGTGTTTCTAAGAAGCTTGCTGATTGCAGCCATGCTGCGTGAGTGCCTAACGGACTCTTTGGACTTTTTGTTGCGCTTGTTCTAACTGCATCTATTTCCATTGGCTTAATGCTAAATCCTGGAATGGAAGGCGAGCTGTGTGTTGATATTTCCATTGTTGTTTCAGCTTGTTTTGGAATTGTGTCGCTTTTGCTAAGTGGTAAAAAATCGGTTGTTGCAGCGTTTTTATCGCTTGTTTTACTTGGTGTTGCTTGGGGCGGTCATTCTTCAACAAGGGAGTCGGTTGGAAATATCCGCGCCACAATCGGAAATGATGTTGTTTTTGTTCAATTTAAAGCCGCTTTAGTTGAACGATTTAAACAACCAGATACATCCGACATTGATCTGTTGGATAAATTTCAAAACGCGATTGAACCGCCTCGATTCCGAGCGATGGCTGAAATGATTCAATCGATTGGCAACGATGTGGTGGTTCCATGTTCGGGCACGGTCACTATTTTTATAGATGGTGAAGGCGGTGAATTTTCTGTTGGGGATGTTGTGAAAGGTGTTGGCTGGCTTCGTGGATTGGAAGAACCACATAATCCTGGCGAAGTGGATTTTAGAGTGCGCTCATTTCGAACCGATCATGGCGGAAACATTTCGGTGGCTGGAAATCTGGAAATTGTTGAAAAATCAACAGAAGTAAATCATTTTTATTCCATGTTTCGTAGGCGGGTGTGTGATTGGGTGGATAAAAATTTATTAAATTCCATAGCAAACATAGCACCCGCGAAAATTCAAACACTTATTGTGGCAATGACTACAGGAAGGGAACTTACTGGATACAGGGGACTTCGCCAAAATTTTTCAACAAGTGGGCTGAGTCATTTTCTGGCGATAAGTGGATTTAATCTTGCCATTTTGTTTGGCGCCGTTTGGGTTTGCATGGAATTTTTACACTTCCCGTGGCTTATTCGTGGTTGGTTTCTGATGACAACCGCGTTTGTATTTTTATTTGTTGTTGATGTTGAAACTTCTGTCTTACGCGCCGGTATAGCTGGAATATTGGTTGGTGTGTCGGTTGCTTGTGATCGCGGTTGGCGGGCTGATGGCATGCTTGCTGTTGCGGCAATATTTACGCTGTGTTGTGATCCGTGGGCCGCATGGAATCCTGGATTTCAATTGAGTTATGGTGCGGTTCTTGCCCTGCGATACGGTAGCGAACCGATATTAAATTTACTCTCTATTCCTTGGAAATTATTTCCGCGGCTTTCAAATTTCATTCCAAGCTCCATCACAAAGTCGTTGTTGACTGCGTTTTCAGCGAGTATCGCAGCGTGGTTGGTTTCCACACCAATCACTGAATCACATTTTGGAAGCGTGTCTGTTTGGGCTGCTGTGGCAAGCACAATTCTTGCGCCACTTGCTGCGGTAATCACGGTGTTGGCATCCATTGCGTGTTTACTTGGAGGGGTTCCTTTGATTAGTGTTGTGTTGGGATATCCACTCGCATTTTTTTCAATTATTTTTCTATGGCTTGTTGATTGTGTCGCAATATTGCCAGCGGTGAATATTCGCGGCGGGTTGGTTCCGTGGTGGTGGTCTGTTATTGAACTTATCTCCCTTGCTGGTTGTTGGATTTCTGGAGTGTTATTGATTCGGCGTATTTGTATATATCTTTTTATGTTTTTGTTTGCTGCAGCAATGTTCTTTCCCGCATCCGTAGTGGCCGCGTCTCCTATAGGTTGGAAACTTAGAATGACCACAATTTCAGTCGGAGATGGCAGTGCTCACGTTATTGAAACTCCAAATACGTGCGTGCTATTTGATGCCGGAACAATATCTCGCCGAGCTGGGGGATCTCAACTAGTTGTGCCGGCGCTGAAGGCGATTGGGTGCACGAAATTTGATGCGGTGATTATTTCTCATCCACACCTTGATCATTTTTCGGCGCTTCCGGAAATTGCGAAGGCTTTCACAATTGATCGCATTTTTGCGAGTGAATTGTTTCTTCAATCAACCAACGAGCAAAGTGCGCCCGTGGCTTTAATTGAAAATCTAAAAAACTACAAACTCAAAATTGAACCGCTTGTGGCTGGAAACACCCTGAATTTTGGCGGATTTATTTGGCGAGTTTTGCATCCAAAAGTTGGCTATCAAAGCCGAATCGTGAATGATGGAAGTTTGGTGTTTCAAATTAGCCCCAAAGAGATTCCATTGGGTGGCGTTGGGGTTCATACAGATCCTTGCTGGTTAACTTTGTGTGGTGACTCACAAACCGAGGCCATAGCCAACATTCTTGCATCGCCTTATTTTTCTCCATCTATGGTTATGGAGTTACCGCATCATGGAGCATGGACCGATGGAGTTTCTGAATTGGTTGCTGGTTTGAATTCCTGCACCTTCATTCAAAGCACGGGATTCCGAAGGTTTTCATTCGACCGAATTGGTTCGTTAATTCAAAATCGAGTTCGTGGCGTGACTTGTCGCGATGGCGCACTGCGTGTGACCTGGTTTGAAACGGTCATCAATGAAAGGGTTACACATCAGATTTTATTGGAGCGGTGGGCGGGGGTGGACTGGGTTGAGGTGAATTGCCACACGTATCCGAAATAAGAATGGCGTCTTTCAACTGAATTGCGCACCCAAACGCGCCGCGGCTTGATTGATCAAGCCGAACGGTGAATTCACTTCCGGTGATCGGTAGTCTGAGAACAACGGGCTTGAATTCTGAATTTATTTTTCCACGCCAAATAATTTTTTCACCACATTCAATGGTCGCCTGGCAATCTATATTTTTTAAAAGTTGCGTTGGAATATGAACTGATGTAAATAACGTGCAATTCACGAATGGTGTTGTAAACCGAAACACCCCGGGTCCATGAAGGTTCATTGGCGTTGCATCGAAGGCTGTCGGAATATATTCGGCGATAATTATTGGTGGAGAAAGCCTTGGGTTTATGACTTGATCCGCTTCAGCCACTTTCCAAAAGCAACTGACGAGTGGAAATATGGTGTTTGTGTTGGGCGCAATAGCGAGAACATTATTCCAAGGAATGGTGGCGCTTTCCATCTCTCCAACCGCATGTGGTTTGCTTAAACGGCACTGATTTTGATCATCGCTCCAAGAATCAAAATCTAAAACACTTCCATCTTGCAACCAAATACGCCATCCACTTGGCTTTTTAATTTTTGTTGAGAGGCGGATTTCCGCAACGCGGTTGAGTGCGATATATGTGACTTTATTTTTTGTTTTTTCATCGCCTGAGTTATTTGATTTGGTTAACTCAATTCCAACACCGTTTGTCATGTCGATTGAATCTATAAATCCATCAAGGCGGTCATTGTTTACAAGACAAACAGTGTCGTTTGTATTTTCTATGTTTTTCCCCAACACAGATGTACTAATTGCCTTTGTGTTTTCAAGGTCGATTGGTATGGACAAAAGGACACTGTTTCGCCAAGAAGCCTTGGGGGCATCCATTTCAAACCTGCCCGCAATTCTTTGTCCATCTGACGTTATGTAATAACTCTGTTGATCTAATTTTTTCTGATTAATTAAATTGGGTGTTTGTTGAATTCGAACGCCACACCATCCAGGCCATGTGTTGGTTGTGGGTGCGGATTTCACCTCAATTTGAGTGACCGTACCCCCAACAATTGGTTCAAACAACAAAGAATCGTTGGCAAGTGCTGGTAGTGAAACACACAACAAACCAAGGGTAAATTTATTTTTAATTTTTCTTCCCATTACTTTTGAAATATTGGGAGATATCTTTTTGGCATTTGTAAAACAATCAGCGCCATAGATGTGCTGTAGGCCTGTCCCGCCTGATAATCGATCCAACCACCACTGTCAGCTTGTTTTGAAATCATCTCGTCACGAATACGTGGCCACCAATTGTTCCACCTATTTCCACCCGCGAGATACATGGCTTGAACCGCGTAATAGTGGCCATAAAAATAATGCGCTTCACCAGAAGAATTACCTCCCATGATGTTTCGCTCGCCTTGTAAATAATTCAAACCACGCTCTATTGAATCATCCGAATACACACCCGCGTAATACAAACTGGCGACTCCGGCCGCGGTTCGAGGCCACGCACTTGTGCCGCTCATTGTCATATAGCGGAATCCACCATCGCTATTTTGACACGAGCGAACATAAGCAATTGCTCGATCGATCGTGTCTTTTGAAACTTTAATTCCAGCGTTGCGCGCGCTGCGAAGCGCCATGACCTCGCAAATCGTCACGCTGATATCGGCGTCATAGGGAACTGGGTTATATCGCCATCCACCCTCCTCATTTTGACTGTTCGTGATCAATTCCACGGCCCTTGTAAGCGCGTCACGAACTCGAGCGTCCTCTGGATTCATTCCATAAATTTCACCAAGAAAGAGCGTGGCAAATCCATGTCCATACATTGGTCCGTGGCTATTTTCCGCAGCGAGCAATCCTGTTTCTGTGGCGCTGCTTAATACAAACTCCAACGCCTTGCGAACATTGTCGCCATACACGCCACGGCCGGGTAGGTGACCATCGGACATAAACGCGAGCGCACAGAGCGCGGTGATTCCCGCATGCCGCGAAAACCTTCCGCGTCCAAACGAACCGTCGTCATTTTGCAACCCGGCTAAATAGCGAAGACCGCGCTGGATTGATTCTTCCGTTGCGGAATTGGTTTCTGATTGCATTGGTGCATTTTGTGCGCTGGCACCAACCTCCAGTGGCCTAGCTTTATCCAAGTCAATCGCCTCAATTGATTTTGGAATTGTGTTGGTTGTGGTTTTTGATTGCGTGGTGTTTGGATTTAAAGTTTCCTGCCCTGTTTGTGTGATTTGCATTTGTGCTGGCGTGTCTTGTTTTTGGGATTCTAAATTTTCTGTTTGTTGCGCTGCTTCTTGGGCTGAAAATCCACGCGTCGAAATCACGCTTGTGTTCAAACATATAAACATCAAAAAAATTATGCGTGTGGGTGATTTTTTCATGGTCCGCGATCCTCTGCCATGCGTCGATAATAGGCTTCGGTGGCTTTTTGATAGAGGGCGCTTATCCGATCCCGTCGACTTTGCGCCATGATTTCACGAATTCGTTGGGGTAGGTGTCCCCACTCCGAGCGAGATTCATCCATATTTGAATCATCCTGTAACTGAGCATCAACAAATTCTGGCGGGTTGATTTCGTCACCAGGGGCGCCATTGTTGTTGCGTTTGGAATCTTGTTTTTCGTTTGTGTCTCCATTTTTATCAGAGCCATTCTCTTTGTTATTTGGTTTCCCATCCGCTTCATTTTCATCACTGCCTGGTTTCTTTTTTGCACCAGATCCCGATGAGTCTTTTTTGTTTTTATTTTTTTGTGGCTTGCCTGTGGCGGATTTTTCAAACTTCACCGCGGCCTCAATCAAGGCGTCAAGGCGAGAAAGCGCCTGAGCTTGAACTCGTTGGGTCCCAATTCCAAGATCATGATCCTTGTCCACAAGTTGCTGCGCGATTTTCATATCGGCCATTGCAGCTTTGGCTAAATCTTGAAGCGAATTCTCTTGAAGTTCCCGGGAAAGATTTTCATTTCGTTGGGCTTCTGCGGCTTTTTCACCACCACTGCCACCAATACCTAGGAGTTCATCAAGTGTTTTGGCTGGAGGGTTGGTGGGGGGGATTTGTTTAGATGTTTCGGTCGTTGGTGGTGGTTGAGTGGTTTGTGGTACTTGATATAAATCACCGCTCTTGCTGAACGAAAGTAAATATTTGTTGTTTCGAGGAAATAAGCGGACCTGTGGGGCGCGTTCTGGTTCCTTTTGATCTGGTGTTTCTGGCGCGAGGCCGTCTTGGGACGACATTTTTTTCATTCGTTCAATCCAATCTTCGCCAAGCATGCGTACGTTTTCTTGCAATTTAGAAAGATCGCCGATTGCCTTTGTGGCTTGTGGCGAATGAATGTTTGTTTCCTCAATCAACTTTGTTCGTCTGTTAATTTGCGCCTGCAATTCACGAACTAATCGCAATTCTGCGATGGGAGGAATTTTTTTCTTTTGGCTTGCACCACCTTCGCCACCCCCACCTCCGGTATCGGTGTTGTTGTTTGAAAATGGCTCGTCTTTTTGCTCTGGATCTGCAAGTGCTGCGGCAAGGCCTTCCAGTGATTCTGTGGTGAAGTCCATTAATGCAATGGTTTCGGGTGTTGGATTTGATTCTTTCATTTGTTCGCGCGAAACCTTCATCCATCCATCAATGAGTTCGTGTGTCTTAACAAAGACGGGCGCGTTTTTTATAATTTCAGTAGTTTTTAAAACTTCTGCAACCCTTGCTCTTAATGTTTCTTGACGCTCAGACATTTCTCGCGATGTTGCAACAGCTCTTCGATCAAGTTCCCTCTGGTCGGGTGGAAGGATTCGTGCAACTTCTTTCCGAATTAATTTTTCTAGTGCCGCACAAGCCGTATATTTTTGTGCGAGTTCATCTTTTTCTTTTTCAAGCTCTTGCTCGTTTTGATTTTTTTGAATCGCTTCTGTTTTGAACAGGGCCTCTTTTAATAATTCAAGTGCGCGCGAACTGGCTTCTTTTGCTGGATCTATCTTTGGTTGTGTGTTGCGCAGGGCTTCCACCACGCTGTCTTGAAAGCCGCTTGCTTTTTCTAGTATTTTTGTAACTGGCTCAGCTTCGCGACCGCCGCCCTTGGTTTCTTCAGCAGCGGCAACTATGTTGCGCGCCAACAATTCACATTTTTTTTCGGTCTCTGTCTGTATGGACTTTATTGATCTGTCATATATGTCCAACAAACCGCGAGCTGTTTCTGCTTGGGTTACAAGTCCACGAATAGTTTCTACAAGACTAGACAGTTTTCGTTTGAGTTCATCTTTCTTGGCCTGCCTATCTGCCTTTAATGCATTTTGTATTTTCTCAACAGCTTCAGCAGCTGCTTGCATGGAGTCATCTGCGGCGCCGGTTTGATTTTTATCGCTTCGATCCGCGGCCTCCTCCATGTTTTTTTCCGCATCTCCTTTTTGCGCCTCTTTTATCGCCGATTGAAGGGCCTCTGATAAACCCTTGTCATTCTTCTTAGTTCTCTGCGCTCGTTCTTGTAGGTCTTCTATAAGCGCGCGAGCCTCTTGAGCGGCGGTTCTTTGTTTTTCCGCCTGTCCATGAAGTTGGGTCTGTTCTTCTGTAGACAATTCTTCCGTGTTTTTTCCCGCTGTTTTATTCGCAATCTCGCCAAGATCTTTCCTAAGTTTAGAAATTGTTTCGGCAAGCTTGTCTGTTCTTTGTTGTGCGCCAACAGATTCATCATCTTGATCAATAACATTTAACATTGCCTGAATCGCTTGAAGCGCTTCGTTTTGCTCTTGTGTGGCCTTGTGTATTGCCTCTTTATTTCCCTCACTTCCCTGACGAAGTTCTTGTGATGCGTTCTGGCTGTGCTTTGAGGCAATTGAAGCTTGTTGATCAACTTCTGTCATAGCCTCGGTGATGTTCGAATCCTTCATTCCATTTCGATTTAAACGTTTTGTTATTCGTTCTGCAGTTTGTTGCGCTTGACTGATTCGATCGCTTAGGCTTTTTTGTGACTGCGCCTTATTCGCGTTGTCTTTCTCATCGATTGCCTCTTTCTGTGAAGTTTCAATTCGCGCGATGACTTGACGGAGATTGCTGGTTTGTTGATGAATTTTTTTCTCAAAAACATCTTGATCAACTATATGAATAAGCCTTGGTTCGCTTGTTGTATTTGCTCGCTTCTGACCATCTATTTCATACAGATCTCTTGCGGTACCTCGAAGAAGAAGGGTGTCTCCACTTTTTAATTCCATTGGTCGTAATTCAAGGGTGGATTTAAATTCGCCCTCTTTCAGATCGACCACTATTTCTTTGCTTTGAATTGATTGGGGTTGTGGCTCTCCGGATCGCTGTTGTCGGTCGAGTTGTAAACCCACAGATGCAAGAACGAGATCGTCTTTTGCTTGAACGATCGTTGGAATACTGGCAATTTTTGTAACTACTTCGTCCTGTTCGGGCTCCACAACAACCACGGTTGGAGCTTGATCTGAAACCACCTGAATCTGGGCGCGAAGTGGTTCACGACCGTGAATTCCATTTTCATCACATGGGTCCACAAATAAATCAATGCCTTCATTTAGATTCCATGAAATCAACCACTGTGTTGGGCTGTTTAATTTAAAAGCAAAGTCAAAGTTTTCTTGCGGGTTATTGGTGGAAATATCAGCAGCGCGAATGGTGCTCGACATCCACCCTGCATCAATTTCACCTTTATCGTTTCGTTTTGGATCAAGCGAGTTGGAAAGATTAATTTCAAGTTCGGCGCTTGCTCCGGCAAGGACCGCGGGAAGTGTTGGCATAGTGCCGCCCTCCCATTTGATTTCAGTTTTTTCACGAAATTGCGCGGCGTAGTTTGGTGGGTTTATAGATAGTTTTGCGTTTTGTATTTCCGGTGGCTCGACCACATGTATTAAATTTGGACTTGTTTTAAATTGATCGGTTACGAAGGACACACTGAGTGTTTCTCCCTCGGCAACAAATGTTTTTTCCCACGCGCCGTCGCTTTGCTCCACCATTTCGAAACTTTTAATCAATACAGATCCGTGCTTGTCTTTAATTTCACAAATTGCTTGTACACGAACCCCCATTTCCTTTGTTTGATTTTCGTCCGCCTTCGCTCGCAGAAGTATTGTTTCTCCTTTTGCGGCGTATGTTTTTGATATTTCTGAGTGGATAAATAAACGTGGGGGCCATTCTGTTTGAATCCAAGGAAGCAGCGTTCTTTGAAGCGCTATTATTGTGATTTGCGGTAAGTAAAAACTCATGCATAACCACGCCGCCAAAATGGACAGGGCTGCCATGGTCGCAAAAATTGCTGGTCTTTTATAAATATGTTTATGAATTCGAATTTTATCCAGCCCGATTTTGGCGCGCTTTTTTACCTCAATAGCAAGTGGATCTTGCTCAAAATTATTTTGCGCCTCAAAATCAACCGCAGACGCAAGCAGGCCGCCCAGGGTGGTTTCTATCTCTTCCAAGCGAATTGCGACACTTGCGTTTGTTGGTTTTTGATTCCATTGAGTTTTGAACCAGCCCTGAAACATCTTTACTAAAATCAAAATCAAAAAAATCAAAATGAAAAGTCGAACCGCCCAAGGCCAATGAACTAGATAGTCAATTATTGATGCCGTTCCGAGAGCTATTGCGAATATGGTTACACAAATTGCAACAGCCTGAACGCGGTTTATGGCGATGATTTTTCGGCGCAGGGTTGAAATTATATTTGTAATTTCTTTCACAAACCACCTTGATTTAAAGCGTAGCAATCAAACAAATTCAAGCATCATAAATTCACATTAATTGAAGAACGCGCCTACCTATCCATTCGATTGTCAACACCAAAACTAAAAATACGTAAACAAGCCATTGATTCCATAGCTGTATTTGAATTGGAATTTTTGTGACAAACGATCTATTCGGTATGAGTTTTTCTAGAGTTTCTATATCCCGGGCTTCAACCACTCTTCCTTGGGTTGCAGCGCTTAGTTTTTCTAGGGTTTCATGATCTGGGGTGGCATTGAGTTGCTCTTGGTCCTCATACATCACAGTTAGTTTGGCTTCTGGTGATTCTGCTATTTGCGGTTGTCTAATTCTAAAATTCCAAACACCATCACCATCATTTGATGGAATCCAAACGGCTGAATATTGATCTCCGCTATCCGCCTTTAATTCAACATCGATCGTTTTTCCATTTTTTGTATTTTTGGCTTCAACCACAACGGTTCCACCTACCGCAACTCCGGCAAGATCCACCGATATACGCACGGGTTGATTGATGGTTGCGCGGGGTGGATCAACTTGCAAACCAACCCCAGCGCTGTTTCTTAATCCTGATCGAGAGAGATGCCTAATTAATTGAATCCAAAATCGTTCTGGCAGTGTCTCGCCGCGCCCGTGTCTCCATCTCCAAGTTTCATCTGTGGCGACATATGTTGTTTGTCCAGACCCAAACCGCATTGTGAGCACAAGTGGTGTTTCTTGATTTGATTCTTGTTGAATTCCATCTTGCTTTTTTTCAACTGACCCCCGCGAAACAGCTGTGGCCAAAATTTCTGTTGTGGGTTTTACGTCCCTGTGATCTATTCGTTGAGCCCATTCAAGTTTGGCCCACGATTCTCCATTGGCTGAAATTTCGATAGGCCAGCCCAATTCATCATCTTGTTTATTTCCTAATCGAAGCAGGCCTATTCTTGCTGCTGATTCTGTGGGTTTCATAAACGCCGCTTGATCCAGGCGCGGTAAATCAAGTGATCCACGAAATGGCAAAAGATCTTCGAGGGCCGAACCGCGCCAACTTGATGGTGTGCTTCGTTCTCCACCAATCCACAACAAGCCAGTCCCTTGTTTTGCAACCAATTCCTTAATTCCTTTTTGTTGTGTTGCATTTAAAAAACCTGCTGGAACATCACCCAAAATAATCACGTCAAATACCGAAAACTCTTTCTCTGTTTTAGGAAGGCGACTCAGCGGCGTGGTTCCTTCTTGCGCGAAATCACGATCGGCCGAAAGAAGCATGATTGAACTTTCAATTCCTTTCTCTCTTAATAAAATGTTTTTGAGATATCGAAATTCCCACCTTGGCCAGCCATCCATATACAGAACCCGAATTGGACGATCCACAACGGTAATACTTACATTTTGTGAATCGTTGGATGGATCGGCGTCGGGAACTCCCTCTATGGCAACCTGCCAAACCATCTCACCTGTGTTTTTGGGTTCACCCACCATTGTTACGTTTATTTTTCCATCTTGATCAGATATCGCATCCTGTTCATCAAGTTTTGTTTTTGAATTCATGTCCATCAACACAACATGGATTTTCTCGTTTGGTTTTTTTGTGCTGATTTGTGCCTGAATTGGAATTTGATCTTGTAAAAATACTTTTTGTGGGGCTTCCACTGAAACAACAGATTGATCGTTGATTCCTTTTGGATCGCCCAGCGGAACAGTGAAAATCGGAATACCGAGGGATTGGATTTGTCGAATTGTTGTTGTATTCACCGAATCTTGGCTTCGACCGTCGGTAATTAAAACGATTGCAGAAAGTGGTCGTCCCATGTTGCGCTGCATGGTTTCATGAATTGCAGAAGCAATCAATGTTCTATTACCGTCCGCCAACGGAAGAGTTGTGTGATTTTGAATGGTGGTGGAGTTGCCGTTAAACGCGGTCCAATTCAATGTGTGGGTTTTTGAAAGTGTTTCCCATACTGAATTTTTCATAATTTCATCTTGGAAATCCGCCCTTGAAATTAGTTTTCCCTGGACATCAACGGCATCTTTCACCTGCAAGCTTGTACTTCTATCAACCAACACTTCGACAAAATCTTGCTCGGTTTTTTCTTGTGGCCATTCAAGAGATGGTTGTGTTGTAAGTAAAAAGATCACGAGCAGTGCTATTGCTCTAAAAACTGAAAGCGTGGCCTTGGCATTTCTTGCTCCGCGAATATTTGAATATGAAAAAAAAGATACTCCAATAAGTGCGACCAAAATTAAAAACCAAACCCAAGGGGGCGGGTTTCTTTCAAACACGATGTGCCATGGTTGCGCGTGTAAATTTTGCGGGACTCCAAGTTGTGTGAAAATCCATTCCATCACGCGATCGACCTGTTTATTTTTTGTGATTGTCGCGGTGAACCGTTACGAGAAATAATGCTTTCTGTGATGGCGCAAATGAGTGCGATTATGAATATGGACTGTATGACCAAGGGTTCAAGGTTGTTTCGTGATAATGCTTGCGTTTTTTCTTGATTTTCATCTCTAAATTGAATTGATTTTACTGGTGCAAACCAGGTGCGGACAGCGTTTTCAAACAGTGGTTCTATGGATGCCGATGATGTTTGTATATTCA
>RFYV01000066.1 GCA_009921265.1 Betaproteobacteria bacterium
TATCAGCTATGATCTCTAAAGAAGGAACAAGTGAAAAATTTGGTATGAAAAGAGGCATCGCCTACTCCTAGCTAATTTGCGTTACCCTAGCCGTTCCAGCCGTTGCAAATACAGCCGAGTGCGTGATGGTTGTCTGATGATTTGGTACTTCGTAATAATCTCCAGTAGATAGACGCACTTGGTAGGCGAGCGTTGTACAAGTTGCCCCTGCACAAATATGAAGATTGCCAGCCCCCTCGTTAAAAATCGTCAGCACTTCCCTTGTCGCATTAAAATTAGCCAAGACGGTAGATGGGGTGGTGCTGGTAAAGTTAGAGGTGGTGACTGCCGTGCCTTGGACGGAGGTTTGCCTTACATTAACATAAGAGTTCCCTGCTACTGGGTCATAAATGACGGCTTTTGACGATGGAGAGGAAGGGTCTGCAAGAACTGCGTATAGAAATCCTCCGTCGTCTGTTTGTATTTCCCTAGCCTCGTTCGGTGCTGCTCCATTTCTTTCCCCGCAAATTTTTACAAATACAGCAGAAGATGTTGTTGCATTTCCAACCGTAACCGTGCCAGAGATGGGTTGAGTTGAGCTAGACCCATCTACCTTTAATGCTCCAACCGCAGAAACGTGAGCTATATTTCCAGTCGTAGATGTTCCAGTATGTCCTCCTATTTTTACAAAATTTCCAGACGCACTAACCCCCTCAGTTGCAACAACTGATTGTATAAGCCCAAGATTTGCAGTAACCGTGCCAGAGATGGCTATTCCGCTTGAGACTGCCGAGAGAATATCTGTCTTCGCTTGAGTACCTAGGGATACAACTGTATGGGCTGGAATATGAGCAGAACTAACTACTATAGTAGAGAGTGTAGCTGGTGACTGGTTGCCGTCTAAAATTGGTAGTGCCATATACGCATCATCCTTGTCAAACTAGTGCTAGGTACTGAGAGTTAAGTCTGTTGCTAAAATCAAGGAACCTAATTCCATTTGCTAATATATCTGGAGTTACATAAGCGGTGATAATTACTGCCCACTTGTTTGTTCTGTTTGTTTGTATAACTGGAATTATTGAGGAAATCCTTGCCATATAAATTTTTACACCCTCTGCTACAAATGCCATCTTATATTGTAATGTTTTGTCTTCATCGTAAAGAAGTCCAAGCATATAGTTAAAGAATGTTTCTGTAAAATCTCCATCCGCAACGCTAGCTTTATGGACTAGAGCGACTTCAACCTCTACCTCAAAAATCCCGCTATATGGTATTGTTATCTGATCTTTTGTTTTACAGGCTATTGTGATGTAGGGTAAAATCTTCGCTCCGATTCTATTTTGTGTATATATATTTATTGGCAAATCGCCTTCGTCTCCACTAGCTATGAGTAGTGCGTTTATGGGAAGAAGGATATCGTAAATAGCTTCTTCAACTGCGTATTCGTGTGAGTTTTGAAAGCCCATATGCTTAATTAATTGTCGTGCACTTCACGTCAAGAATGATTGATTTTTCCCAAGTCCTAGTCTTTGATTTTATTGTAGGAGTAACGCTTGAGACTGAGGCTATATAGTATTTTAAGCTTGGGCTATATGCCGTAAGATCACTTGCTAGTCCGTCAGTTGTATAGAGAAGTTCTAATATCTTCTGGAAATTGTTGTCAAAGATGTTCCTTGAGGTTATGTCTGCTCTTGCTACGTAAAGAATTTGAACCTTCCAATCCCAAACTCCAGAAAAACTAGTTATAAGCTCTGGATTAGCCCTTTCTGCGTTTATTGTTATAAATGGATATTGTTTTGGGTTAAAAGCGTTAGAGTTAGGAAGAATATCGATTGCTTGTCCCGATATCGCTACTCCATAGATATCTTCCTCTATTTGAGTCTTAATAGAAAAAGACATATTATCCAGTCGTGTTGTCGGCTATGTCGATTGTGTAGGATACTCCATCTGACGCTAGAACATATCTAGCAATCATTCTATTTGTTCCGTCTACGGTTAGAATATCCCCTACTAATGGAGCACCCGAAACGTCCGAAGCATTCACTATGACACTCTGAGTTATATTGTATACCTCCCCTCCAACCTCGAGTTCGGAAGCGAATTGAAAGTCGGTGAGACTAGCTGAGGCTGTGCCAGTTATGCAGTTTCCCGATACTTGCACGTATTGGTCGGCTATCATTGCGTTTAAGTCGTTTGAAAGCACCGATGTAGATAGGAGTCCAGCCATACTATACGTATCACTTGTCAATAAAGACGTGCTGGTTGGCACATAAGCCCATTTCTAGGGGCATTCTGGAGCGATTTTAGGATATTGTGGCGTATAAAGTCACTAGGTTAGGGTTTATGTAGGTTCCCCCTGCTGTTCGGTTAAACTTTACGTGCTCGCAATCTCCACCCTCGTACCATAAATCCTTGATTGCGTCCCACCGATAAAAGCCAAGCCCTCCAAATGAGCTATTGTAGAATCCCTCGGCTACTTCGCACGTTTCTGACTTAATTATAGGAACGCTAGTATTGGGGTAATCAACTCCATCAGCACCAGTCCAGCTTGGACGAGTTCCATTTTTATACTCTAATGCGAGAAGATCATAATAGACGTATTCTCCTTGTGGCTTTGATGGATACCAATGCTTAATATAAGAAGTTGGCATAAGTCCAACCGAGGTCTCGATAGAATGAGTCTTGCAGGGTTTGTAGGTTCGGAGTCCCTGAAACGATACCATATCCAAATCTGCCATAACGACGATATCTGGCTGTACTTTTCGAGCACACTCTAGCCCTATGTTTCTTAGGTACGCCATTCTTTCGTAGCGTTCTTGCGGAAGAGTTCCATTGATATTCGCAAACTTAAGTCCACCAACATTCATAGCCCATTGATTCAAGAAGTGACGAGTTCTATCCGTGCTTCCATTCTCAACTATGACTCCCGATACGTTGTACCGATAAAAAAGTGGCGTGATTCCGTGAAGACAAGTAGCGAGGGATGTAGCACAATCCTTGGCTAGCCCAACAAAGAATAGGTTAAGATTTTCTTTTGAAATGGACATCGCACTCCTTGTTTACGTTGTCTGGACAAACATTCGTTTCGAATCTCCGTTGTTCGCTACTATTTCAAGCACCACTTTTGACATATTCTACGTATTCCTTTAGGTCTTCTGGAGTGCCGAGTCCGTGCATAAAGTCTACATAGAATGGTATAATCTTTCCTCCTGCTTTGACCATCTGATTATAGACTGGAGCGATATAAAACTCTTTGTTAGTTCGAATGTTTTTACCGATCATCTCTTCTGCGTATTTTACAAAGTCGCACCCCCGCCGATACCAATACACACCGCACGTAGCAATGTCAGAGATGGGTTTTTTTTCGGCTACTTGAGAAACATACCCTTCCGTATCTAGTTTTAGGAATGACCACTTTGGGTCGGTTGCTGTAAAACCAAGGATGATTCCATCCACCGAAGTCAGCTTTCGGACATAGTCAAAATTCTTCTTTTGATAATCGATAACTTGATCTGCATTTGCAATTAGTAGCTCGTCTTTGTCGTTAATAAGCTCCTTAGCTAGTAATGCCGTGCAACAAGCCCCCTCAGTAAGTGATTCAACCATCAGTACCTTTCCATTGCCACCAATCTTAGTCATCAGAGATGCAAGGTCTTTTTCATTGCCCGCAAAATGATCTGATCTGGTTAGGAATATAAATTCGTGTTCTATGCCTAGATTCTCGACGACTCTCTCGATCATAGTCTTACCAACCACATCGATGAATGGCTTGGGTTTGGGATATCCAGCCGTCTTGAATCTTGAGCCGTTACCCGCCATAGGAATTAGTATCTTCATTTAGAATATCTCTTGAATAAAGGAGAGGGTAATGTCCTTATGATTTGCAATCTTTCGAACATCGTAGCCTCCTAGTTTTGCACTATCTACGCACGCTTGTAGGTCTTCAAAAACAACGCACTCTTCCTTGCTTGCCTTGAACTTTTCCAAGCAGAGGTCGTAGCCATCTAGGGACGGCTTGTTGTTGTGCACGTCTTCGTTGGAAATCAGCAAGTCGATATACGAAGCAAGTCCACTTTTCTTGAGCATTTTCATTGCCGTGTCACGGATTGAGTTTGTGACACAAGCAATACGAACGGCTCTTGAGGATAGGTAGTGAAGTGCCTCATTCTTCTCGTAGTCGTAAAGGCAGTTGGCCTCGATTGTCTTTAGAGTTTCCTCTTGTTTTATGATTGAGATAAGCTCGATATCCTCCTCAAGAATACACTTTTTCTCTACCAGCATTTTAAGCTTTGTTTTTGTTGGGAGTCCGTTGTAGGTTAAGAAGTGCTCCTCGTCTGGAATAAAATAATTGCTTACCCTTTTTAGAGCTAGGTTAAGAGCAATCCTATGCCATTCGCACGCATCTACAAGGACTCCGTCGAGGTCAAATATGGCTAGGGTCTTCATTGACTACGTCTCGAATCTAGCATCAGATATTCGTCCGCTACAAGCTTTACTCCGTTCTCGGTAAGCCGAAGTGAGTATTCCAAATCCTCTTCCTGTCCGTGCGAGAGAGTCTCGTTCCACTTGTACTTCTTGAAGAGTTCGGTTTGTGCAAAAATCCCTGCTCCCGATATGTACGTCCAGTTATCTTGAGGTGATTGAAAGTCTTTATGTCGAAAAACGTTTCGAATATCACACCAAGTAAATGATCGAACGTGCTGTTCTTTTATTTGCCCCATTTCGTCGAGATAAGCAGTACGCACAGAAGCGTAAGGAGCAACTGCTGTATTATTATCATATTCTCTTGAAACTGCGAGGTCATAGAAGTCTGGTTTTGGTGTTACGTCAGAATGAAGCATAAGACAATACTTCTCCTGAGCATTCTCTGCTCCTATGTTTTTCTTATGGCATATGAGTCCTCCATCGTCTTTCCCATTATCCCAATACTCGTAGTACCTAAAGTTATGCTTCTTTGGGTCTAGCTTGGTGTGCCCAACTACCGAAACGTTATATCTTTTATCTAGTCCCGCTAGATTCTCCTCGAGCCACCGATCTTCCTCATCGCTAATCCGAGTTATCCAAACTAAATCAATCACGGATTTCTCTCCATAAATATCTTCTTACCTAGATCGTAATTTGATATTGCGTTATGCTTAATAAAAATATCATCCTGCGGGGCTTGGGTGAAGAATGGATTCAGGTGTTTGAAGACTAAGTCTTTTGCTTCTACTTGAATGTCTTTTGTTCGATGGGTAAACTCGTTGTCCGAGAAAATTCCACTACAAACTTGGTAGGCTGGGTCGAATAGGTTGCCACCAAATCTATTATCGAGTGTTACCTTAGTACAAATTGCCATACAGAGTAGATCGTCTTTTCTGAAACCATCCGATACTGCTAGCACCGCTTCCTTTGTTGGGTCTGGAAGTCTTTGTCTAATCTCATCGTCCCATCCGTAGGGAGGTATCCAATCGTCGGACATCTGAACTATGTACTTACCTTTAGCGTTTCTGGCACAAGCATTCCACGCTCCAACGCAAGAGTTCTTACCAGAAACAATGTGGTCATATCCATCAAACTCTTCTGAGTGCTCGTCGATGCCGAAGATATGTTGGATTCGATTTGGATTTACGGCTTGAGACATAAAGTTCCACCGATTCATCTTAGCCACTTTCGGTCTTGCCGTGGCGTGGCAAAGAGTGATGTCATAATCTCCAAAATTCTTTGTTCTATCTTCATCCAGAAATCTTACTAGCTCGTAATCCTTTAGTGCTCTAGCACAACGTAGGTATAAATCTGGAGCCTCCCAATTATAGATAAAGTTTTTCTGAGTCCAGTAGGTAAGATTTGGTTTCGGGATTGAGCAAACTGACCGAGCTAACGCTAGGGAATCAGAAAAAAGCCTTCTATTAAAATAATCTTCGGCCAAGTAGAACAATGCCTCCGCTCGATGAGGCATTAGAGCATAAGCTTCGAGTAGCTCTTTTCGCTTTAGAACAGGGTCTACGTAAAGCCTACCAAGCATCGTATGACATTGCGTTCTCATCACAATATCGATTCTCGAGTCCGCTAACGTCCTCCTGCACCATTCAGCCGAATCTTCATACTTGCCCTCTTGGAAGTACTCATCTGCTTTGTAGTAGTTATATAGATGACTTGCATCTAGGGAGTAATCTAGGATGGCGTGGTTTCTAACTACTGACGCTTTCTTGTGATCGATTGGGGAGTGCATTATAAGCGGGTGATGAGTACCGATAGCTTTCAATCCAGCACTATCTATTGGCTTTAATTGTTCGTGGACTGGATACAACCAGTGCATTTTTCCTTTTCTGCTTAGTCGTTCTCGAACTGGAATAAGTCCAGCCAAGGGAACTTGATATCCGCAGAATACGCAGTCGTGATTTTCTTTTGCTTTGGATGTAATCTCCCAAAGAACTTTCTCTGCACCATCAATCAATAGGTCGTCGCAGTCGAACCACATAGCCCACTCGCTAGTGCACGCTTGTAGGGCTTTGTTCCTAGCGTTGCAGAAGCTATCGATATGCTCCCAATCGGCGTTTCTAGGGGCATTCTCGTACGAAATTACCCTAGCTCCGTACCTCTTTCCAACTTCCTCGAGTATCGGCAAGCCCTCAGCGGTATGCTTTCCCATTGCCGAGCACAGAACGATCTCGTCTGGCTTTAGTACTTTGAAGGATTCAAGTGCTCTCGCTACATATTTGCTGGCACACTCTCGAGAAACTATTGCATAAAGGGAAAGGGTAAATGGAAATTTAGTTGCGGGTTGTGTCTGTGATTCGTTCATTCACCTTCTTATATTGAAAGACGGATAGATGGCAACAACAAAAAGCCCCCTAGCGGTTAGGCTAGAGGGCTGTCTGTAAGAACTTGTTGTTCTAAGAGTATTAAGCCTGCGTAGTGATCAACTCTGCTGCCGTGGAGTCGATGATTTTCACCACACGATTCGAGCGAACTCGGAGGATGTTGCTCCGACGATTTTCGTCACGATAGCTCTCGGTAACGAAAGGTGCACTTGCATCTTCGCTCCAGATAATCGTGCGAGCAATCCCGCCCGCCGCGAAGTCACCACCCGCAATGCTAGCAACGCTAACATAGGTCTTGGGAACGATGAATGCACCGCTGTAAGCCGCGCCCTTCGCCGCCGAGTTATACGCTGCCCGTGCAACGTAGCAATTCTCAACACCGCAAACCGCCGCGATCTCAGCTTCGCTCAGAGTCCGACGAGAATCACTCGCCACCACTCCGAAGAACTGGTTCTGAACCAAGGTCGCACGACGAACGATGTCGAACACTTCTTGATTCATAATGACGGCATTAGGAATTACGCCTTTGAGCAAGAGCTTCTGTTTTGCAGTCGCTATGTCTGCAACGAATGATAAGGTTGAAAGGTTTCCAACCGTGTATGCCGTTGTTGAGCTAGTTGCGTTAAAGGTTGAAGCATTCATCACAGCCGCCGACATTTCAACTTCGTGGCCGATGGTGATGTTGCGGAGAAGAATCTTCGCAGTTTCAGTTTCGAGACCAAAAAAGCGTGCAACATCTGATGCAAGTGCATCTGGCACAACCTCTTCCAGTCCGTATTCAAAACAGGTAAAATTATCTGTATCGAAAGCCCTAGTAGTACGTGGGTAGCTGCTTCCAGCCTGCACCTTAGAAGCGTCAGAGTTTAGAAGCTCTGCATTTCCGAGGTTAAGCTTTAGGTATTGTCCAGCACGAACTGGCGATGTATAGATAGGGGCAACTTTTGCTCCGATAAACGCATCGTTGTTATTTTGACCTTGGATGACGGCAGTTGTTACGTCACCACGAAGGGTTGCACCAGAGGTAATATAAGCCATATAATTAAGTTCCTTTCTTTAGACCAAAAATACTTCAACAACCGTATTGGCTGATTGAGCATTGCGAGCTACACCGAGTCGCACGGTTCCAGTAGTGGAAGCTTGTCCAGTAGCACCAACATAGAGAGCATCTCCTGCTGTACAGGCATTTGCGAGGCGAGCAAAAGTGGAAGGACGATTGAGCTTAACCAAGCCAACGTCACCACTCGTCACATCATTCTGGAGGGTTCCAATAGCCAAGCCAGCGGTTGCACTAACTTGTGCCGTGTTATCCGTGGTGCTCATAATTACTAGCGAGTTTGCTGTCACCGTTGAGGCGAACAACAAGGACGCATATCCATTATCATATTGCGTAGACATATTTTTAGGTTCCTTTCCTTAGATAACACCGATTCCGCCAGCATTAAGTTCTTTAATGTACTGGTCGTTATATTTACCAACACAAAGACGAAGTGATTCGCCCTTGGAGATGTTGTTTTGTTTCATCTCAAAATTTACTAACTCGGCAAAAGTTGTGGGAGCTTTAACTTCCAACTCACTTCCGCTCGCAATAGGAGCAGAAGCGATCTTGCCAAGTTCACGCTTGATCTCACCAAGAACGGCAGAGAGTTCAGTCGTAGCCGTGCTCTTAGCAGACATATCAGCTTGAGAAGGATTCTCTTTATCTTTCTTGATTGTGGTCGTTGGCTGAGTTTCTTTTGTGTAAGGGAATGCACCCATCTCTTCCTTATCGGTTCCTTCGCCCTTCATAGTTCCCTCCATCTTGGCAATACGATCTTCAATCGCACCTAGACGTACATTGAGGGCTTCAAAATCAAAGGTTTCAAAGGTAGTTGTGGGCTTAAGAGCGTCTTGTGCACGGCTCTTAGCGTCAGTACCCTCGGTAATGTCGGTATCGGGCTTTGTTTGCATATCGTTAATGTTGCTGTCAACCGCTATACAACTATTTTTAGCAGAAAAAAGTCCTGTAGGGTTCGAAGCTGGATTCTGAACTAGGTCAGCAGAATACAATTCTGAGCATCTAGCTAAGTCGAGTCCGTCTAAGTTTTTCTCTGATTCTCCCGAGAAGCTGATTGAGATTCCAAAACTTTCTGGAATAGATTTAGCTAAGTCCATATAATACTTAGCCCTCTCTGCTCTGCTATCTAAGAATGTTAAATCTGCCAATAGCTTAGTCCCGCTATCGTCGATTCTAAAATTGTTTAGCTTACCAATGATGTCGCCAATCCCTGCTCCGTGATTTTCGTTTACCTTAACTCCGTTAGCATAGGACTCGGCACATTGTTTTACTTGTTCTAACGTTACAGAATCGATCTCTAAGTTATGACCCTTTGCAGTTCCCGATGTTAGTACTGATACGGCGGGGATTGTGTACGAAGCGATATGCGTTTCCTCTCCGTGCCTAACTGGTCGGCGTTTAAGGATGGGAGTGCCACCAGCTTCTTTCGTTCCTAGCGACTCTCCGTCATCGATCATCTCTGGTTCCTCTGGAGCGGTTTCCAAGGCAGGAGCGATAGGCTCGCTGTCTGTGCCAGCTTGATCATCTGAATTGTATTCTGCGTCCGCCTCTGACTCATAGATATCATTGCAAGCATCGATACGATCTTGCATATCGGGATAGGCTTTAGCCATTGAAGCGTCCGCAATGAACCTCTTTATAAACTCGCTATAGGTTTCACCCGCCATAGGGGATAGGTCTGAGCCGTCATCCATATCACAGCAGGAACCAAAGTCTTTTGCGTGGTTCTTTAGGATGCTTTTCCCAACCGCATATCTCTGTTTCTTGTCGGGATACTCCTTGATAAAAGAGGCATTGCCCATAATTTTATTCATATAGTCTTCGCTAGTTTGTTTAGGTTTGGGTTTTAAGAGGGGCATACCAAGTTGTATCTGTCAACTTGCTATACGTATAGTAGTTAAAGTTCTCTATATGTACGCAAAAATCCCTCGGCCACACAAGGCGGACGAGGGACTAGTGCGATGGGTTAAATGCTAGGGGAAAAAGCAACCCTAGTTTCGGAGCATTCCTCCGAATATAACCATCACATCGATTCTAGTATATAAAATACAACTGCAAATAATCCTAAGTAAAAAAAACTCGCTACTATCCATCCTTTCAAAAAGTCTGCATTCATTTCTGGTTACTCCTTATATGGTTTACTAGTCCTGCTAGTTTTTGTTCTATGATTCCTCTGCACCGAGAAATTGCCTCTAGCTCACTCCGAGCATATATCGCAGTCGGGAATATCTTTAGCCATCTGCGATTATAAACGTTATAGAGGGAATACCCATTTTTCTTTTTAGAATCTCCTACCTCTACGGCGTGCCGAACGTCGAGTAGGCTGGAGCCTCCAATCATTTGAACACCCTCTGCTAGTTGATCTAATCTCATAGTTAGAATCCTCCAATCGTCTCAGCGGTAGTTTTAAGCCCTCCACGTCCCGCTGACTTTGAACGTAAGCTGGCTTGGTACTGTGCTTCTAAGCGATCATCGTCGGACTTGAACCCGATCTTCTTTTCAACATCGTCCGTACGCTTGAGGAGTGAACAAGCTTGATCGAATAGGCTTGGTTGCTTTTTGTATTCGTAAGACTTCGGCTTGTAGCAAGTTGGGAGAACCCCATCGTCCCAAGGGATATCGTCGTGATACCCCGAGTACCAACTCTTCCGAGAGAGTGGGGTGTACTTCTTTGTTCGGTAGTTCCAATGAAGGTTCGAGTACCACACACCATCCGTGTGCTTAACCCAACCTTCGTTGTACATAAAAGCTCCTTTTTTCGATAGGACGCAGAACTTGCCACCGAACGTGTGGATTGCTTTTAGTCCCTTGATGGAAGCAACAACCGCACCCGCCCGAGAATCAGAGAACAGACCCGCTGGACGAGCGATATTTGCACTCTTGATTGCCTTATCGAGATTCTTCTCCCAATCTCCCCAAGTGCCGTTATGGAACAGGACTCGCTTTGCTGAACCGCTTAGTCCCTCAGAGGGATTGCGAGAGATGGGGAATGGATGGCATAGGACTGGCTGAACCCCGCCAACCGTTGCAATACGGAAGTGAGCCACAATTTGCCCCTTCTTGGTTTGAAGGATATTGTGGATAAATTTAGCGTCAACGTTCTTAACGTACTGAGGTCGTCCATTCTCAAGCCAAGCAACGCCACCACCGTCACGATTTGAGGCTTGGCAAGCGAGAAGAGTTTCCAAGCTTGGCCGAGTCTTTTTATCTACCGATATTAGAATTACACACATTGTTTTTTTTCTCCTTTTTCTATTTACATACTACACTATGGGAAGCTGGTTGGCAAGCATTAATTTTACCGAGTAGCTCCTGCGATGTGAGTCCGAAAGGATGGAGAGTTGAATAGGGCAACCGCACTATCAGTATTCCGTCCTTCGGTTGGGATTGCTGGAACCTCGTAATTTTGCGAGCGGAGTCGGTCAAAGTGAAGGCAAGAGGCAAAACCCCAATCGAATTGAACCTTTGCCCGAGCTTTCAGAGTGGGATAGGCATTCGTTACATCCCGCCGAGCCGAGCGACTCCAGAAGAATCGGAAAAGCTCAGAGGAGTTGATCTGCTCCTCGCTCCACCCCGAGGTCTTCCGCTTGCTGGCTTGTTGGGCAATCGCCAAGCAAGTCGTGAGAATGACGAGGACTTTGGTAGGATTTAATGTGGTCGAGAAACTCCGAAACTCGAACGTGCCGTTCGTCTTGATCTTGGTGAAGTTGATGAGGGCGTATTTCCCGATGTCGATGAAAGGGACTCGGAGTGCCCCCGACGAGGTGTGGGACGGAGACTGGCGAAGATCAGCTTTGCTATTCCGAATCGCCCGATCTTGTTCCCGAGAGGAAAGAACCCTGCACCAACCGCTCAAGTCCCTCCGTTCTGCATTCTGGCCGAACAGAACTGGTGAGAGACGATAGCCAAGCTTTGCAACGGATTCACAAAAGTCGACGATCTTGGCTGGCGAGTTGGAGTCGATGAAGTTTCCAGCGTGCAGAGTGACGTGGATTCCGCCTTGAGTCTGACCCGCTTGACGAATCGGACGCTTGCCCCCAATGGCTTTTATGAAAGCTAGGAAAGCAAGGATATTCTGGATTCCAGCGTCACCCTTGAGGATGGGCGAAACAAACTCGCACTTTTTGTAGCCATTCTGAGTACGGATTGAGGGGTCTTCGTCGGCTTTCCAACACTCACCGTTGAATGTCGGTGCAACGTGAACAACCCCATCAGAGGTTGTTACCGATCTGATAGGAAGTCCTCGTCCGTGGGAGCCAATAGAGATTTGCAAGCTCTGAGGAATTGAGGTTTCGATTTCTATTCCGAACGTCTTTTCTTGGGCGTTTTCTTGATTGATCATACGAAGAGATTACCATATGCCAACCCGCTTTGCAAGAAGTATTTTAAGATAATTGTAAATAGTTGTAAGTCGTTGATTCTCCCTAGGAGACTATCCAGCGGAGATTCTTGTCCGCATCTGATCTACTCTCATTTTTGGCGAGTCTTACGCAATCAGATAAGGTTTTATTGCTTTTTATGTTCTCGATTTTTGTCTTCCGCCCTAGGAGAAATGTTGGTGACTGGTCACTCCCTCTCGTAGTTGCCCTATGCCGTAAGGTCTCCTCGTCCGCTGATAGTATTAAGATGCGTAGGCTTGTGTTTGGGAGCGATTGTAAGGCTTCTAGGAATGAAGAATTAAAAAGCCTATCTCCCTCGAATATCAAATTCCCCTTGGTGCGTTTAATAAACTCAAGTGCATATGGGGCGATTGAGAATGAAAACTTATCAGTTCCAGAAAAGAGTTCCTTTTTGTCGTATATTCCAAGGACATAGGAACCAAGAAAAGGATTGTAGAGATGGGGTACGCTGTGATTTATGTATGGTTTCCAGCCATCAGTCATAGCTAGGTATTGGCGAACCAAAGAAGTTTTTCCCGAGCTAGGCACTCCACCGATGGCAGTTATCACTCTCATCGAAGTATCCAGAATCTATTTTATTTTTTTTCTTTTCTACTAGGGGATTCGTAGAGAGGATTTAGTTCGAGTCGTTCGGGGCACACCTCTTAGTTCAAATGGCTTTATGATCTCCAATTAAATAAAAAAACAATAAAAAAAACCTTTAATATGTATTTCCTTATGAAAGTAAAACTATCTATGCCTGATCTCTTAACCTCTTGGGGGGATAGTAAGGGGGGTAAATTTTAGTACGTCAAGCTTATTCTATTTTTACTCAAGAGATTTAATTTTAGGCTTCTCTTTTTCTCCGCCTTGAATGACTGCGGTGGGGATGGTCGACGGAGGAGTTACTCCAGTCATAAGGTCTTCCTTTTTGGGGTGGAAAATTTCAATATCATTGTCCCAATTCATACGATTTTCGAACGTATTTTCATCCCATTTGTTCTTCATAATAATTCTACCTTAGCAGAAACTAGATTTCCTACAATCTCTGGTTTCTTGGTTCCAGTTAAATTACTTTGATAAAGCGGTACTCTTGTGATTTCAGTAACTCGAAAACGTGATTTCCTTGGAAGAATAACCTCTTGCTCTTTGGACATACTCCCAGCATTCATAAACCTTGGTACTGCCATTCCCCTGCCTTTTGCTTTGTTTATGGTTAGGTAGAGTCTCGATTTCGTGTCTCCTACTAATGGATTAACCAAAAACCCATTTCCGTTCTTTGCCATATCTTTGAAAAGGTCACTCTCGAAGAATGATGTATCCTTATAAACATTTGATTTTCCAAAAGCAGACTTTACCGTTTTTGCATCCATTTTTCCAAATTGCCCATTTTTATTATACGTAGTTATCTCCTTAAGGGGATTGCCGTCTCCGTATTCATCTATTCCTATTAGATTTGTATACAACTGACTAAGACTAGCGAACTTTGCACCGACATATGCATCCCGAGATGTCGAAACAAATCCTTTGTCTACAAACTCGGAACCAACTTGGAGCGTTGAAGCAAGCTCTCTTGTTTGTGATTGAGTTTTATTTTTTGCGTGTTTTGCTTGGTCTTCGGTCATCCCACGATAAATAGTGGATTGTTCATTATTTGGGAAAATCTTTATGGCTTTATCCAGTAGTTCTTTTTTGTCGCCGATGGTAACGTCTGGAGAGTTCGGGTCTTTTTCTGGCTCAGAACGACTTTCACTATTCATAAGTATTGAGCCACTACCAGTATAGTCAGCTACGGCATTTATCATTTCGTCTGACTTATTTTGAAGCTCAACCGATGTGTCTGCTCCGAGTCCGTCTTTCGCTACTGCCTCACTCCATTGCTTTGCTTCTCTTTGGTTTTCTGGTCTATCCATTTCTAGGTTGGGATTATCTAAAATCTTGGAGTACACCCATTCCGCTTCCTGCTTGATAGATGTATACCCCTCGCCTACTCCGCTCTTGCCCTCTCCCCTGCCTCTTCCCGAGTCGCCACCTCCAGTCCACTTACCACTTTCATCCCGATTTTGTAGCGGGTCGTATTCAAAGCTCGTCGTTATGCAGAAGTCCTTCTGATTTGTAACTGCTTCCTTAATCGCAACCAATATCTCATCAGTAATATAATCTGCGATCTCCGAGTCGGAGGGAGTTCTAGCTAAAGTAACTACTGAACCCATCGC
>RFYV01000067.1 GCA_009921265.1 Betaproteobacteria bacterium
AAAGGGCGAGATTCTCGGCGCAACCGCACATCCCTCCGAGTTAGATTCCACTGAATTCGCAGAACTTACGGAAGACTTTCCTGAGCCTGTTTGACTCCGCTGCGCAGGCTTGCCTTTTCCCGCAAACTTTGATTTAGCGACATTTCTAGTTTTTAAGCTCTCAGCAGGGCTATTGCCGGTGGCGGCTTTTGCAGCCTGGCCTTGCTTGGGGTTAATCCACGTAACCGGCAAGGAGATTCTCTCATGGCAGTTGACGTTCAACTGAAAGACCTGCTCGACGCAGGCGTACACTTTGGTCACCAAGTTCGCCGCTGGAACCCAAAAATGCGTCCTTATATTTACGGCGAGCGCAACGGCATCCACATCATCGACCTCCAGAAAACCCAAAAACTCTTCAAAAACGCACTCACTGCAATTGAAAATACAGTTGCTGAAGGCGGCAATGTCCTCTTCGTTGCAACCAAGAAGCAAGCTCAAGACATCATCAAAGAAGAAGCTGAGCGCGCGGGAATCTTCCATGTGCATCACCGCTGGCTCGGTGGCATGCTCACCAACTTCACAACCGTGAAGACGAGCATCACCAAGCTGAAGAAGATCGAGAAAATGTCCACAGACGGAACATACGACTCCATCACTAAAAAAGAAGTCGCATTGAAAGAGCGTCTGCGCATTAAGCTCGACCGCTCGCTCGGCGGCATCAAAAACATGAACGGCTTGCCTTCTATCATGGTTGTCATCGACGCTAAGAAAGAAGAAACAGCGATTGCTGAAGCGAATCGTTTGGGCATTCCGGTTGTTGCAGTCACTGACACCAACTCCGATCCTTCGGCTGTTGATTTCGTCATTCCTGGCAACGACGACAGCCTCAAGGCTATTAAGCTGTACGCGAGCCTCATCGCGGAAGCGACAATTGCTGGCAAGCAGCGCCGCAAGAGCGACCTCGTGCGCGAAGACGCTGGCATGAGCAGCGACTCTGCACGCGGTCCAAAAGTGAAGCGTTTGCGCTCACGTGACGATGAAGACGAAGGAGAAGGCGCTGCAAAATAAGCAGCTCCTTCTTTATCCTCGAAATAGATTAAACTCCGAACGATTCGAACCAGGAGATAAAAAAATGGCAGCAGTCACCGCACAAATGGTCAAAGAACTCCGCGAAGCAACTGGCGCCGGAATGACCGATTGTAAAAAAGCTCTCGATGAAGCTTCTGGCGACATGGATGCAGCGCTCAAGGTATTGCGCGAACGCGGACTCGCCGCAGCAGCAAAAAAGTCTTCGCGCGCTGCAAGTGAAGGCGTCGTTGCCGCAGTGATCGCAAACGATCTTGGCACGGGTTACCTTGTTGAAGTCAATTGCGAAACCGACTTCGTAACACGCAATGAGGAATTCCAAGCTTTTGTTGCAAACCTGCAGAACATTATCCTGAAGAACAATCCCGCAAGCCTCGAAGCTCTCACCTCTGCCGGCTACACAACAGGCGGAACTGTTGCAGAAGCAACAACCAACCTGGTTGCCAAAATTGGTGAAAACATCACTGTGCGCCGCTACGCAGCTCTTGGCGCAGGCAGCAACTTGGTTGCTTCCTATGTTCATGGCGGCGGCAAGGTCGGCGTGCTTGTTGAGCTCACTGCTGATGGCTTGACTGCACAGCGCAGCAACCCTGCCCTCAGCGAAATTGCAAAAGACGTTGCTCTGCAAGTGGCTGCTATGAAACCTTTGTACACCAACCGCGACACAGTTCCTGCTGACATCGTGAAGTCGGAAAGCGAAGTGTTCTGGACCCAGTACAAGAACCAAGGCAAGCCAGAAGCTGCGCTGCCCAAGATTGTCTCAAGCCGCATGGACACCTGGCACAAAGAAAACTGCCTGACCGAGCAAATGTTTGTGAAAGACGACAGCAAAACTGTTTCAGCTTATGTTGCAGACGCGGGCAAACAAGCTGGCGTTGCAGGCCTAAAGATTGCGAACTTTGTTCGTCTTGAACTTGGCCAAGGCGTTGAGAAGAAGTCTGGAGACTTTGCAGCCGAAGTTGCTCAGCAAATCGCGGCAAGCAGCAAAAACTGAGGTCACTCGGTTCTTCGCTTTCCGAAGCCAATAAACCCCGGGAGAATTAATCTCCTGGGGTTTTGTTTTAGGATTAAGCTCGTCATCCTCCTTTTCTATCCACCTAACTCGCTTATTATTCGTTATTTTTTCCCTCGCAAGGTCAAGTTCCGGGGCAAATCTTCCGAAACCCTGCCGTCGAACGGCTCTCAGCGAGGTTAGTTGAACGAATGAAGTCAAAGGTTTTCTCGCTCGCTTTTCTTGCTGTCGCGACTTTGATCGGTTGCAAAAAAGACGCGGGCTCGCAGTGGTCGGAAGCAGACGTTGAATCGCTCTTTGCAGGCGAAAACAACAGCACACGCCCGCCGCAAAATATTCTTGCCCAAGTGCTTATTCACGAACGTGAGTTCGCTCTTAAAATCTTCGACACATGGGCGAAGAAGTTTCTTGCCAACCAAAAATCGAACAGATCCTCGCCGCTCAATCAGCTTCGATTAATCTTTAATCCTGATTATTTAAATCCGCTTGGCTACGAAGAAGCTCTTTCGCAGGTGCGAAACGAAGGCTCTGGCAGACATGGAATTCTTGCACGAGAACTTAAACCGCAAGACAGAATTTATCATGCTGTTTGGAGTCGAATTGCCGATGCTGCGGGGCTTGCTCGTTATCCTCTCTCGTCTCGGCACATGAAGCATTATTTGCAAAATTCAGGAAAGGAAATACGTTACGAAGCTGCTGAATCAAACCGGATTTTTACTGCTGCCGAAGGTCTACAAGACACTCCACCTGATCCAGTTGGAATTCAAGTGACTCGTTCGCAACTGCAAGAAGATCTAAAAAAGCGTGGTTTTCAGCTCTCTCTCTCAGAGGCAACTCATGTTGCGGAAATGAATCGCAACGAACGTGGTTTTTTTGTGGCACGCATGAGAGTGCGCATTGCACTCGCCAAATTTGTGCAAAGTCAAAACATCAGCACGGGTGACGAGCTTGAGATTCGCCTGGGGAATCTGAAAAACAAAACTTTTCCGCAGCGAAACAAGCTCGATTCAAATGCATGGAAAGAATATCGACCTGTAGGTGAAGAATTCAGATTGGTGAGCTCGGTACCACAATCCGATCTCTATTTTGCGCTTGGCTCATTTACCGCCACCCACCAAGCCATTCCTGTTGAACTGAGGGCAGAAGGTGAGCAAATAAAGATGCGATTCGCTCAATCAAAATCTTTGTATGACAGGTACAATTGGGACAATGGAAAATTTGTAACCTTGTTGAGCGGGTGGTGTTGGAACCTGCAATCAAATCATTGCGCAAATATTGAAGAGCTCATCAGTTTACAGGTAAGTGACAAATCGTTGGGGCGCCTGCATAAATTGGGAATTGCCCGTGAGTATGAAATTTTTGGACAATCTTCAGTGAGCACAGTTTGGGATGGATTCTCTTTTGCAGACTTGAGAAGCGCTCAAAAAGAAAAACTGTGGGAAGCTTTAACCAGCGTGGTCTCGGCACCTCTCACAGCTTCACCAGCACTCATCCCAGACTAATTACATGGAAAGAATTTCTTTTTCTTTCGTTGCGCAAAGCTCATCAATCTTCTTTGTGTATGAATCAGTGAGTTTTTGAATTTCATCGCCGCTGCGCTTCACTTCATCTTCCGACCAACCGTGCTCCTTTTGAGCAGCCTTTGCTTTGGTATTGCGCATGTAATTTTTGAATTTCAGGCGATTGCAGGGCGCAAAATGGACACCAACTGGCCCACCAATAAATCACCACCAGTTTTCCTTGGGTTTGCTCTGGTTTTAAAACTTCACCATTGAGCAAGGTAATTTCTGGCAGTACCAAACGAGAACCCACTGTGGGTAGTTCTTCTTTTTGGGTTTGTGACATCACTGAAGATGCACCCATTGCAGATGCACACATCACACAGGCTTGTGTTAAATAATCTCTGCGACTCAATAAGCGGTGTGATGTCATAGCCATCCCTTATTTTTTGTGAGGTACTTCAATACCAGGAAATATTTTAATCACTGCGCTGTCATCTTCTCGACCATAGCCTGCGGTTGAGGCTTGCATAAACATTTGATGCGCTGTGCTCGATAGAGGGAGGGGAAATTTACTGGCTCTGGCCATGTCTAAAACCAAACCCAAATCTTTTACAAAAATATCAACAGCCGAGAGTGGTGTGTAGTCACCTGCAAGCACATGGGCCATGCGATTTTCAAACATCCAACTGTTGCCAGCGCTGTTGGTGATCACTTCGTACAAGGCATCGGCGTTGACACCTTCGCGCAAACCCAATGCCATCGCTTCTGCCGCTGCTGCAATGTGTACGCCAGCCAATAATTGATTGATGATTTTGACTTGACTGCCAGCACCTGCTTTATCGCCCAACTTATAAACCTTGGCGGCCATGGCATTGAGTAAGGGCTCTGCAATGGCATAGGCCTCGGCTTTGGCCGCTGTCATCATGGTCATTTGTCCACTCGCCGCTTTTGCTGCACCACCTGAGATGGGTGCGTCAATGTAACGAAGCCCCATTTTTTCTAAACGTGATTCCATAGCGATCGACCAGTTCGGATCAACGGTTGAACACATTACAAACACACTGCCTTTTTTGAGACTGGCTGCGCATCCTTGATGGTCTGCACCGTTGCCAAACAAAACGGATTCTGTTTGCGATGCATTGACAACCACTGAAACAACGACATCGCAGGTTTGCCCTAATTCTTGCAATGAATGGCAGGCATGACCACCCAGCGACGCAAACGCTTGTGCCACATCGTGACGAACGTCATACACGTGCAAATCGTATCCTGCTTTGCGCAAGGAACCTGCCATGCCACTGCCCATGGCGCCAAGGCCGACCAAGCCCACTCGAATAGAAGATGCGTTCATATATATAAAAAAGTGTTGTATCGATTGTCTTTCAAATATCCCCTAAGATGATGGAATTGAGTTGCAGTGCGAAGAGAAATTTTCAGATCTGTACATCTTCAGTTTTCATTTCATGCAAGGGCAAGGTTATTTCAATCTCCAGGAAACCCCTTCAAGCCTGGCAAGTCATCACCAGCGGTATCTGCGGGCTGATCCTCACCATCGGGCTAGCACGCTTTGCTTACACACCGTTGTTGCCTGCAATGCAATTGCAAACGGGTTTAAGCGACTCGGGTGCGGGGGCATTGGCTGCCATCAATTACGCAGGCTATATGACAGGCGTGTTGATTGCATCATGGATGGATGACGAAAAATGGCGTCATCGGTTTTATGAATGGGGCATGTGGTTTGCCGTTATCTCAACGGCCACCATGTCCATCACCGATTCGATGCCTATTTGGTTTGTATCGCGTTATGTGGGTGGCATGTGTGGTGCTGCAGGGATGTTGCTCGGTTCTGGTTTGGTATTGGGTTGGTTGATGCGGCAAGGTCATCGGCCCGAGTTGGGCGTGTACTTCATGGGTATTGGTTCGGGCGTGGTGGTGACTGCGTTTGGCTCGTGGGGCTTAGCGCAGATCTTTCCCTTATGGTCCGAGCAATGGATGGCTTTTGCAGTGATCGGTTTGATTTTTTTAATTCCAGCTTGGATGTGGCGTGCGCCTGCACCACCCGTTGTTACAAATAAAAATCTTGCGCAAGTTGCTGTATCTAAGCGATGGTTGTTTTTAATGTTTGTCAGTTATTTTGCAGCAGGTTGGGGGTTTGTTGTTCACGCCACTTTCACTGTGTCGATGGTTGAGCGCATACCTGAACTGCAAGGTTATGGATCGATTGCATGGGGCTTGGTGGGTCTGGCTGCGATACCTGCCGTTTTTATTTGGGATTTGATTGCCAGAAAAGTGGGCGATACAAATGCATTGATATTAGCATTTACATTTCAAATTATTTCGATTGTGTTGTTGATTTTTTCTGACTCACTCGTCGCATCCTTATTGAGTGCTTTTGGATATGGCGCTACTTTTATTGGTATTGTGAGTTTGACACTGGCATTGGTAGGAAGACGCGCGCCCGAAAATCCTGGCAAAGCCATGGCTCGACTCACATTGGCTTATGGATTGGCACAGATGATTGCGCCTGTGGTCACGGGTTATCTCACGCAAAGCACGGGCTCGTTTCATTCGGCCTTGTGGGTGACCGCCATAGTGATGGGCTTGGGTTTGCTATTGCTCATGCAATTAGAAAGAAAAAAATCTTGAGTCCTCAACTCGTCATGTTCGATCTCGATGGAACACTGATTGAAACAGCGTCAGAAATCAAAGACGCCGTGAATGACACCCTCATTTTTTTTGGCCAGGCGCAAGTCTCGCAACAACAAATTAATATTTGGATAGGGCACGGAACGCGTCACTTGATCAAAGATGCATTAGCACACGTGGGTATGAATCCCTCAAAAATAGAAGCTGATTTTTTGAAGATCTATCTACAATTTGATTATTTCTATTCGCGTCGATGCGGGACCACCAGCGTGATTTATCCGCATGTTATCGATGTTTTAAAAAAATTAAAAAATCAGTCAATCAAGCTCGCTGTCATTACCAACAAAGAATCCATTTATACGCAACAATTATTAAATCATCACCAACTGCTACCATTTTTTGATGAAGTCGTGAGCGGCGATACCTTTGAGTTTAAAAAACCCAATCCATTTGCAATCCAATATTGCTTGCAAAAATTTAATCTAACACCATCACAAGCATTGTTTGTGGGGGACTCCTCGGTGGACGCTCAAACAGCGCGTAATGCGGGGGTATCCGTTTGGCTCTTGCCCTATGGGTACAACATGGGGCAGCCGTTGGTCGATGCATGTCCCGACCGAGTCATTGAAAGTTTTTTGGCCTTGATGCCGTGATATAAATAAGCACATCCAAAAGAAAGATTATCGTGTCTCATCCTATTCAGCGAACCAGCAAAAGTATTCCTGTGATTGACTTTCATGCACACACGGTAGTGCAAGAGGTGAGGGAATTTTCCAAAGGTCATGTGGTGCAAACTTCTGATCCCAAAAATTCTTCAATGAGCCAAGAAGCCATAAAATCCATGGAGACATGGATCGCATCGAATCGCAGAAAAATGACCGATTACCGCGAACGTCTCAAAGACATGGACGAGATGGGTGTGGATATACAAGTCTTAACGCCGAGTTTGGTTCACCAATACACGTATTGGGCAGAGCCAGAAATCAGTTTAAAAATGGAGCAACTCACCAACAACTGTTTGGCTGAATCAGTTGCTGTTAATCCAGAGCGTTTCATCGGTTTGGGCAGTGTGCCCTTGCAATCACCACCGCACGCCATTCAAGAATTAGAGCGATGCATGGGCGAGTTAGGTTTTAAAGGAATTGAAATTTCTTCGACCGCTGAGCACATGGAACTCGGCGACGCAAAAATGAAACCTTTTTGGGCCGCCGTTGAGCGACTCGGCGCCACCGTCTATTTGCATCCCAGTGGTATTACTGACGCGCGTTATGTACGCCATCAATTGTGGAACAGTGTGGGTCAACCGCTTGAAGAAGCCATGGCGATGTCGTCTCTCATTTATGAAGGCGTGATGGAGGCGTTCCCCCAATTAAAAATTTGTATTGCGCATGGTGGCGGTTACTTGCCTTTTTATGCGGGACGATTAGATCGAAATTATCGTGAAAAGCCTTTTTTACATACACAAATGACCAAGTCGCCTAGTGATTACTTAAAAGAAAATTTTTGGTATGACTCATGTTTGTACAACGTTGATATGCTCGATTATTTAGTAGAAAAAGTAGGCTCAGATCGCATCGTCATGGGTTCTGATTATCCAGTGGGCGAATCCGACCCCGTCGGTTTTATTCGGGACTCACAAAAAATCAGCGACTCTGATAAGGACGCGATATTGGGGTTGAATGCGGCCAAGCTGTTGGGTTTATCTGTTTAGTTTTTAATAGTTACAAGGGGACATCGTCATGGCATTTCAATCTATTATTTTTCGGTGGATGGGGTTTGCGTTTTTTGCATTGTTGAGTTTTCCATTCACGCTCGTTGCTCAAACATTTCCCAATAAGACCATTCAAATCATTGTTCCTTTTCCACCAGGTCCCGGTGTTGATGTGGTTGCACGAATGATCGCCACCAAAATGTCTCAATCAATGGGGCAATCTGTAGTGGTGGATAACAAGGTGGGTGCGAATGGTGCAATTGGTAGTGAGTTTGTTGCTAGAGCAACACCGGATGGCTATACCTTGCTTGCAGGAACTGCGAGCACCCATGTCAGCCCTGTGCATCTCACCAAAAACTTACCTTACGACCCCGTCAAAAATTTCACGCCCATTACCGCTTCTGTTGAGCTTGCAACTTGCTTGGTCATCAACGTAAACTTGCCAGTCAATAACGTCAAAGAGTTGGTGGATTACGCGAAAAAAAATCCTAAAAAATTATCTTATTCAAGTTCAGGTATTGGTTCCGTGTTGCATCTCATGGGCGAACTGTTCAATCAAAACAGCGGCACTGATTTATTGCACGTACCCTACAAAGGCGTAGCACCTGCAATGACGGCTGTCTTGGGTGCTGAAGTTGACATGGCTTTCACATCGTTGTCCAATGCATTGCCGCATGCCAAATCTGGCAAGGTCAAAATACTCGCTGTTCTCGAGCCTGCTCGTTATGCGGGACTGCCCGACGTACCATCGATTCGTGAAACCTTATCCAATTATCAAAAACCTGCCACATGGTTTGGATTTTTTGGCCCTGCAAATTTACCCCCCGATGTGCTCGATCGTTTGAATAAAGAAATGGTGAACGCACTCAATGCGCCCGATATCAAATCTAAATTCACCGAGATGGGATTTATCTCAGCACCACAAACACCCGCACAATTTGCAAAATTATTAAGCACGGGTATTGATGAATTTGGTCGTGTGGTTAAATCTTCAGGTATCAAACCCGAATAAACACCCAGGGAGTCTCTATGGATCTGTCACGCTTTCCCAGAAAAATTTACACACACGCGCCCACGCCCATCGAATTCATGCCGCATTTCACTCATGCTTTAGCTGCAACCTGTCCAGATGGTGTGGGTCCCAAAGTTTGGATTAAACGAGATGACATGCTCGGACTTTTCCCTGGTGGCAATAAAACGCGCAAGCTCGAATTTTTAATTGCTGATGCATTGGCGCAAGGCGCAGACACACTCATCACCTGTGGTGCACCACAATCCAATCATTGCCGCATCACATTGGCGGCCGCTGTCAAAGAAGGCATGAAATGTCGTTTTGTGATTGAAGAGAGAATCGCTGGGACTTACAAAGAAGATGCGAGTGGCAATAACTTTATGTTCCATTTGATGGGCGTTGAAGAAATCACAGTCGTACCTGCAGGCTCAAACATGGGTGAGGCCATGAACAAGGTTGCGCAAGCGGTGACACAAGCAGGGCATAAGCCTTACATCATTCCTGGTGGTGGATCCAATGCCATTGGTGGACTCGGTTATGTGGCCTGCGTTCAAGAAATGCAACAACAATGGATGGATATGGGTGTTTCTTTTGATGCTATTGTCGTGGGTTCAGGTAGTTCGGGCACGCATGGTGGCATGGTCGCTGGATTTTTGGGCAACCACATTCAAATACCGCTCATTGGTATCGGTGTGAGCCGCGACCCAGCCGATCAAGAACCCTTGGTTCTCAAGGAAGCGCAAGCGATCATGGATTTAATGGGTGTGCCTCTTCAAGTGCCTGCGACTGCGGTGACAAGTTTTGGCGGTTATTGGCAACCTAAGTATTCATTACCCAATAAGGGCATGATTGAAGCGGTGCAGATGTTGGCACGCACAGAAGCTATTTTGTTAGACCCCGTTTACACCGGAAAAATCATGGCTGGGTTGATAGGATTGGCCAGAAAGGGGCATTTCAAGCCCAATGCACAAGTTTTGTTCATGCATACGGGCGGATTACCCTCGTTACACATGTATGAGGACGTGGTTTTAGGTAAAACCTCGGTCGCTCACTAAAAAAACAACCTACTAAACTACAGTATGACCCTCATATTTAGGGGGTAACTGGCTATTTCTGCTCAATTCTTCTTATATGATGGTGGTTTACATGTTCAAACTGGAGTTGGTATGAAAAAAATGAATGTATGGGCTGTTGCTCTGTTGAGTTTAGTCGCCACTGTTTCTTCTGTTCAAGCGCAAGATACATTGGATAAAGTCAAAGCGTCTGGCACATTTGTGTTGGGTCATCGCGATGCTTCAATTCCTTTCTCGTATTACGACGACAAGCAGCAACCTATTGGTTACTCTGTTGATTTGTGTCTCAAAATTGTGGAGGCAATCAAGAAAAACCTCAATATGCCCAACCTCAAGGTTCAATACCAGTTGGTCACATCAGCCAATCGCATTCCTTTATTGGCCAATGGCACAGTAGATATCGAATGTGGTTCTACAACCAACAATGCCGATCGTCAAAAACAAGTGGCATACGCACCCACCACTTTTGTGACTGCTAATCGCATCGTTTACAAAAAAGGAACTGGCGTTGCTAAGTTGGCTGATCTCAAAGGTAAAACATTGGTTTCTACAGCAGGTACCACCAACATCAAACAAGTGACAGAACTCAATGCTGCGCAAAACTTGGGCATCAACATTGTTTCAGCCAATGGTCACTCAGAAGCATTTTTAATGGTTGAAACGGGTCGCGCTGCAGCCTTTGCAATGGACGACATTTTGTTAGCAGGTTTGGTTGCCAGCTCCAAAAATCCCGCTGAATTTGAAATTTCTTCTGAAGCGCTTTCTACAGAGCCCTATGGCATCATGATTCGCAAAGACGACGCCAAATTCAAAGCTTTGGTTGATAGCGCCGTTAAAGATTTGATGTCCAGTGGTGCAATCAATGCGATTTACAGCCAATGGTTTTTAAAGGCCATCCCACCTAAAAATATTAACCTCAATATTCCAATGGCGTCTAACCTCAAAAAGGTCATCGCCAAGCCGACCGATTCACCCGATCCAAAAGCTTACGAATAACAATTAATCACGCTACGAAAAAAAGAGGGGAGCTTTTGTTCCCCTCTTTGCCATTAAAAATATGAACTACAACTGGAATTGGAAAATTTTTTATGAGTTGGAGCCGGGTGCGACGGGCACTTATCTCCACTATCTCATTGTTGGGTTGGGTTGGACGGTTATCACCGCTTTACTCGCTTGGACATTGGCGTTAACACTTGGTGTTTTAGTCGGCACTTTGCGCACAGCCGGATATAAATGGTTGGAGCGCGTTTGTTTTTCTTACGTTGAATTATTTCGCAACATACCGTTACTTGTACAAATGTTTCTTTGGTATTTTGTTTTGCCTGAATTGTTACCTACGCAATGGGGCAATGCCATCAAACAAATGCCACCGCCGTGGGCCTCGCTCGTTCCTGCGGTTTTATGTTTGGGATTATTCATGTCGGTGCGCGTGGCCGAGCAAGTACGCTCAGGTATTCAAGCGCTACCCAAAGGTCAAAAGATGGCTGGCCTTGCTATTGGTCTTACTGTGTGGCAAACCTATCGCTATGTGCAACTGCCCATGGTGTTTCGAATGATATTGCCGCCGCTTACTTCTGAATTTTTAAACACGATAAAAAATACATCATTGGCGTTGACCATTGGTTTGATGGAGTTGACTGCACGTGCGCGTGCAATGCAAGAATTTAGCTTTCAAGTGTTTGAAGCTTTTGCCGCAGCCACAATTATTTATTTGTTGGTCAATATCACCGTTGTGATGGCTTCGCGTTGGTTAGAAAAACGCATCGCCGTACCTGGTTTTATTGGCTCCAAAGCGCAAGCGATACAGGCAGGGCATTGACATGGGAGCCTATGACTTTGATGTAATCGCTCGCTCCTTCGTTTATTTGTTTCGCGAAGGATTGACTTTCAGCGTCACGCTGACTGTATTGGCCATGTGCGGCGGTATTGTGCTGGGCACGCTATTGGCATTGATGCGTTTGTCTAAGTTCTCTTGGATGTCGAGTTTTGCGGCAACTTACGTTAATTTGATGCGCTCGTTGCCCTTGGTGTTGGTGATCTTTTGGTTTTTCTTTTTGGTCCCCTACATTGGTGCTTGGTTGATGGATTCCAAAACACCCATCAAAGTGGGTGCGTTTGCCAGTGCACTGATTACGTTTACGATGTTTGAAGCTGCTTTTTATTGCGAGATCATGCGCGCAGGTATTCAGTCGATTCCTGCGGGCCAAGTGTCAGCGGGCTATGCTATCGGACTCAACTACCGACAAACCATGTCATACATTGTGTTGCCGCAAGCGTTTCGCAATATGTTACCCATTTTGCTCACACAAACCATTATTTTGTTTCAAGACACGTCCTTGGTGTACGTCATATCAAGCACGGACTTTTTAGGTGCTGCTTCTAAGGTGGCCAATCGCGATAACCGTTTGCTCGAGATGTACACCTTTGCCGCGTTGGTGTATTTTATTATTTGTGCCAGTATGTCTTGGTATGTCAGAAAACTTCAAGCCAAAATTTCTATTATTCGTTAAAGCATTTCTATCATGAACAATATCATTCAATTTCAAAATGTGAGCAAGTGGTATGGCGATTTTCAAGTCTTATCTGATTGTTCAACGCAAGTCGCCAAAGGCGAAGTGGTGGTGGTGTGCGGCCCCTCGGGTTCTGGAAAATCCACGCTGATTAAATGCGCCAATGGTCTTGAGCCTTTTCAAAAGGGACAGATTCACATCGATGGTATTTCGGTGGGCGCACCAGAAACACAGCTGCCCCAATTGCGCGCGTGCATTGGTATGGTGTTTCAGCACTTTGAATTGTTTCCCCATTTAAGCGTCACTGAAAATCTCACATTGGGTCAAACCAAAGTATTGGGTCGAAGCGACGAAGAAGCCAATACCAAAGCTGCGTCCCTTTTAGCGCGCGTGGGTATGTCCGTTCATGCCGATAAATTTCCAGGACAACTTTCGGGTGGACAACAACAGCGTGTAGCGATTGCACGTGCCTTGGCGATGGATCCATTGGCGATGTTGTTTGATGAACCCAC
>RFYV01000068.1 GCA_009921265.1 Betaproteobacteria bacterium
GACGTTTACGTAAACGTCAAATAAACGGGTGTTTTTCGCACCTGCCTCTGGAGCTTTTTATGACTGATTTATCCGCTGAATTCAAAGCTTTGGCCGAATACCGTCCAACACACAAGGTGCGCTTTGTCACTGCTGCGAGTTTGTTTGACGGGCACGACGCGGCCATCAACATCATGCGTCGCATTTTGCAAGGCATGGGCGCGGAGGTGATTCACTTGGGTCACAACCGTTCGGTTGAAGAAGTGGTGACGGCCGCTTTGCAAGAAGACGTGCAAGGCATTGCAGTGAGTTCCTATCAAGGCGGTCATGTTGAGTATTTCAAATACATGGTTGACTCGCTCAAGTCGCGCGGTGGTGCGCATATTCAAGTGTTTGGCGGGGGCGGGGGGGTAATCGTGCCCGATGAAATCAGCGAATTACACAACTATGGTGTAACACGCATCTACAGTCCAGAAGACGGTCAACGCATGGGTTTGCAAGGCATGATTGGCGAGATGATCATGCGTTGCGACAAAGATTTAAGCTCTTATGCGCCAACCACTTTAAAAACTTTGCACGGTCACACCGATATGGCGTGGCGCAGTTTGGCGCAACTCATCACTGCTTTAGAAAACAATACGGCATCTTCACAACTCGTTGAAGAGATTCGCACACAATCCAAAAAAGTCAAAGTGCCTGTGGTGGGTATCACAGGAACAGGCGGCGCAGGTAAATCTTCTCTCACCGATGAATTGGTGCGTCGCTTGCGTTTGGATCAAGACGATGCATTGCGCGTTGCTGTGATTTCAATTGATCCATCGCGTCGCAAAAGTGGGGGTGCATTGCTCGGTGACCGCATTCGCATGAATGCCATCAACTCATGGCGCAACGGGCCGCGTGTTTACATGCGCTCGTTGGCCACACGAGAATTCGGTTCAGAAATTTCTGCAGCATTGCCCAATGTGATTGCAGCAGCACAATGTGCAGGCTTTGATTTGGTGATGGTTGAAACGTCTGGCATTGGTCAAGGGGACGCTGCCATCGTGCCGCATGTGGATGTTCCGATTTATGTGATGACGCCTGAGTTTGGAGCTGCGAGTCAATTAGAAAAAATTGATATGCTCGATTTTGCAGAGTTTGTAGCCATCAATAAATTTGATCGCAAAGGCTCGCAAGACGCACTGCGCGATGTGGCCAAGCAAGTGCAACGCAACAAGGAAGCATGGCATACACCCACCGAACAAATGCCCGTGTTTGGCACAATGGCCGCGCGCTTTAACGACGATGGCGTTACAGCGATGTATCAAGCCATGTTGCCGTGCTTGCAGCAACTCGGACTTCAAACATCTGCATCCAAACTCGCACAGGTGAGTGTGCGACACAGCACCAATCAAACGCCGATTCTTCCTGCTGCACGTTCACGCTATTTGGCAGAGATCAGCGACAGTGTTCGCGCATACAAAAAACGTGCGCGTTCACAAGCGCAATTGGCAAAAGAGATTCAACAACTGCGCGCAGCGGCTGCTATGTTGGAAATTGATAAGCCTGGCAAAGCCAAAGCCGCAGAAGCGGCCAATGATTTGGCAATGAAGCGCGAGTTGATGCTCGATGGCGATGCGCGCCAATTACTGACTCAATGGCCCGAGATGCAAAAATCATATTCGGGTGATGAATTGGTTGTGCGTGTGCGTGACAAAGAAATTCGCACGCAATTGGTGACGCGATCTTTAAGCGGCACACCAGTGCGCAAAGTGTCTTTGCCGACTTACGAAGACCACGGCGAAATTTTGAAATGGTTGATGCTAGAAAACGTTCCCGGACACTTTCCGTATGCGGCAGGCACGTTCACTTTTAAACGCGAAGGCGAAGATCCCACGCGCATGTTTGCTGGTGAAGGCGACGCGTTTAGAACCAATCGTCGTTTCAAATTGTTATCCGAAGGCATGCCTGCCAAACGCTTATCGACAGCATTTGATTCGGTTACTTTGTATGGCAACGATCCCGATTTGCGCCCTGATATTTTTGGCAAAGTAGGCAACTCAGGCGTGAGCATTGCCACATTAGAAGACATGAAAGTGTTATACGGCGGTTTTGATTTGTGCTCGCCCACCACCAGTGTGTCGATGACCATCAATGGACCTGCACCCACCATCCTTGCGATGTTTATGAACACAGCAATCGATCAACAAATCGAAAATTTTGTGAATGATAAAGGTCGAAACCCCAACTCTGATGAAGAAAAAGCTTTGCGCGCCTGGGTTTTACAAAATGTGCGCGGCACGGTTCAAGCAGACATCTTAAAAGAAGATCAAGGACAAAACACGTGCCTCTTTAGTACGGAGTTCAGTCTCAAAGTAATGGGCGACATCGCCCAATATTTTGTTGATCACCAAGTGCGTAATTTTTATAGCGTATCGATCAGCGGCTATCACATTGCTGAAGCAGGCGCCAATCCGATTTCGCAATTGGCATTCACACTTTCAAATGGCTTCACGTTTGTTGAAGCGTATTTGGCGCGCGGTATGCACATCGATGACTTTGCGCCCAACTTGAGTTTCTTCTTCAGTAACGGTATGGACCCCGAGTACACGGTGATGGGGCGCGTGGCGCGCCGCATTTGGGCGGTCACATTGCGTGATAAATATGGCGCGAACGATCGCAGTCAAAAACTCAAATACCACATTCAAACGTCGGGGCGCAGTTTGCACGCACAAGAAATTCAATTCAACGATATTCGCACCACTTTGCAAGCCTTGATTGCCATCTACGACAACTGCAACAGTTTGCACACTAACGCATTTGATGAAGCAATCACCACGCCCACCGAAGAATCTGTGCGTCGTGCCATGGCGATTCAACTCGTCATCAATCGCGAATGGGGTCTGGCTAAAAATGAAAACCCCAGCCAAGGCGCATTCATCATCGATGAACTCACCGAATTGGTGGAAGAAGCCGTGCTCGCAGAGTTTGAACGCATAGCTGAGCGCGGTGGTGTTTTAGGTGCGATGGAAACGGGCTATCAGCGCGGCAAGATTCAAGATGAATCGATGAATTATGAAATGCTCAAGCACACGGGCGAGTTGCCCATCATTGGCGTTAACACCTTTCGCAATCCCAAAGGCGAAGAGGTGATGGCCAAACTTGAGCTCGCTCGCTCAACCGAAGACGAAAAACAATCACAACTCAAACGATTGCAAGATTTTCAGCAGCTACACAGCAAAGAGTCGCAAATGCAAATTTCGCGCTTGCAACAAGCGGTGATGAACAACGACAATATTTTTACCGTGCTGATGGATGCGGTGCGTTGTTGCTCGCTTGGGCAAATCACTCACGCCTTGTTTGAGGTGGGCGGTCAATACAGAAGAAACATGTAACTCTTTCTGCGACAATTGATCACATATGAAGCCACACCTAATCATTAAAAACATTATTTTGTTGGTTGTATTTTCCACCTTGTTTGCACTGATGCATGGTTTTAATATTTGGATTAGCGAAAATTTCAGCTTAAGCGATAATGTCAGTTAGATTTATCTGCCAGCATTTTTCAGACTACTCAATGTTTTGGTACTGGGCATGACTTTAGGTACAACGACAACAGCCTGCGGCAGAATTATTTTGTTTATCCCTACTTATGGTTTTAGCCCCTCCGAGCTAATCCATGTAGCCGCATCTTGTTCAGGTGCTTTGTTTGCGTTGCTCATGTTTCAATTCATCAAAGAACGCCCTGTTCACATCACGCAAATTTATGACTTGGCTACTCTTGCAGGTATTTATGCATTGTTTAATGCTTTGTTTCATGACATGGCTTGGGCTAATACAGACCCCAATCAATTGATTGCAGTTTCTCAACTGCCCATTATGGTGGTTGGTGATTTTGTTGGCACCATATTCGGTATTTTTTTATTTGTACGAATAGCCAATCTAACGGGCTTAACAAAGTTTGCAAAAAATCAAACTAAAAAATTAATTAGAACCTCTTTTACCGCGCGTCAGGTCAACACCTAATTGCTTGAGCTTGCGATACAGATGCGTGCGCTCAAGCCCTGTTTTTTCTGCAACACGAGTCATCGAGCCGCCTTCATGTGCCAAGTGGTATTCGAAATAGGCCTTCTCGAAGGCGTCACGCGCTTCGCGTAAAGGCTGGCTCAAATCAAATGTTTGTTGACTAGACCAAGCATGCACTTCGCGATGGTTCATCGATGCGTACTCGGTATGTGGTTGTACGTTGTTTGAAGGCGATTGAGAAGATGGCGTTGAATGCGCAACGGGGCTTGATACAACAGGTTTAAGAATAGGCTTTCTGGCAAGACCCGTTTCAACGGCCTTTAAAAGCTTTTGCATGGTGATGGGTTTTTCTAAAAACGCCAATGCCCCAATGCGCGTAGCCTCTACTGCCGTGTCAATGGTGGCGTGCCCACTCATCATAATAACGGGCATATTGAGCAATCCTGCTGTTGACCACTCTTTGAGCAAAGTCACGCCATCGGTGTCGGGCATCCATATATCAAGCAAAACCAAGTCGGGGCGAAATTGCAAGCGCGTAGCTCTAGCTTGTGCGGCGTTTTCGGCCAACTCAACCTGATGTCCTTCGTCATTCAAAATTTCGAATAACAAATCGCGAATACCTAACTCATCATCCACCACTAATATCGTTGCCATTTTTTTATTTCATGCCTTGAATGTTACTATTGTGCCACCTGAAAGGATAAGGATACCTGCGCCCCCACCACTTGCCCATCCTCCAACCGATTTTTGAAATCGATGCGAGCGCCATGATCGTCCGCAATCTTTTTGACCACTGCCAAACCCAAACCCGTCCCTTTGGATTTGGTCGTGACGTAGGGCTCAAAAGCTCGCTTGAGCACCGCGTCAGGAAACCCAGTACCACCATCAATCACACTCAGTCGAACCCTGTGCGATGCATCGCGCCAATCGGTTCGCAAAACCACATGGGCGTCTTGTTCAATGGGGGTAGCATCCTGTGCATTTTGCAACAAGTTGTGAATGACTTGACGAATTTGCTGATAATCGCCCAAAATTTTTGGCAAGTCAGGCGCCAAATCGATTTGAATACGAGACTGCAATGTATCATTTTCTGCTTCATACAAATACAAAACATCGCTCACCAATTGATTCAAATCAATCGGTTGCAATTGTGCTTGGGGCAAACGCGCGTAATCGCGAAATTCATTGACCAAGCGCTTCATGGCATCGACCTGATCGACGATTGTTTTGACCGATTTATCCAGTATCAACATTTCGGGCTGTTGTAACTTGCCCTCCAACTTCATGGCTAAACGCTCAGCAGAGAGTTGAATCGGTGTGAGTGGATTTTTAATTTCATGCGCTAGACGCCGCGCCACCTCACCCCATGCTTGCGCACGCTGTGCAGAAACGATTTCGGAAATATCATCAAACACCAACAACCACTCACCGCTAGGCAGCACCGCACCGCGCGCAACCAAGGTTACGCCTTTGCCCATGGTTTGTTGAATTGACGTGACCGCCTCACTGTCGTCGGCCTCCAGATCAAACGATTGCTGCCAATGATCAAACACGTGCTGAAACTGTTCACCCACGAATTGATCAAACTGAGTTAATACTTGTTGGGCAAATGTTTCCATCCCCGTTATTTTCAAAAATGATTGATGCTCATAAACGGCCATCGGTACACGCAAAATTCGAGTGGCCGCAGGATTAGAAGACAGCACAACGCCTTCGTTGGATAACAAAATGACGCCCGCCGTCATGTTATCCAAAATAGTTTGAAGGTGAGCGCGTGATAGATCAACCTGCATCATGCTTTGCTCAACACTCACCCGCGCTTCTAATAACTGTTGCGTCATGCGTGCAAATGAACGCGTCAATCCATCGAGTTCATCGCGCCCATGCAATACCGCTTTGGGACTCAGATCACCTTCGGCCACTTCGCGCACACCTTCGGCCAATAACAACAATGGACGCGCCAATTGATTACCTAATAAAACAGCCAACAAGACCGCACCCAACACAGCTAAAAATAGAGTGAGCGTGAGCGTGCCCACATACATTCGCTTGAGCCCCTCGCGCGCCAAAGATTTTTCTTGATATTCGCGACTGGCTTCTAAAACAGACTGCGCATTCGACACCAGTGCTGCGGGGATGTTTTGAATGACTTGTAGAACACGACTTTCTGATCGCAAATCAAGTTTGGGTTGATTGACTTGCACCAACACTTGAATGCGGGGTTTTAAATTTTGATTTTTTAAACCTTCATCCAAACCCTCAATCTGCCAAGCAATTCCACTGCTTTTTACGCGTCGCAAATCGATGCTGTTGGGTTTTTCTGGATTTAATTGATAGCGACTTGCACCCGCACTGGCGATGGGCGTTGTGTTGGATGACCAAAGCACCATGTCTGTGAAGTCGGTTTGCTGCACCCATTTTTCTAAAACAACAGATACATTTTCATCTTTGATCGATGACATCTCGGTCGCCACCAATTTAGATTTGGTGGTTAACTCTTGCGCCATCGAATCTAAGCTGGTGCGGGTGAGATTAAGCCCTGCTTCTAATGCACCCTCTACCTTGTCATCAAACCAAGCTTCAATCGATCGCGTGACGAATTGATAAGAAACGCCGTAAATCAAAATGCCAGGAACAATTCCAACCAATGCAAAAATCGCTGCCAATTTGACCAATAATTGACTGCCAAATTTTCCTTGCTTGACGCGCTTGGCTAAGCGCCATGCAAACCATCCAATCAGTAAAAATAAAAAAGCTGCGACGACGCTATTGATAATAAAAAGACTGGTGTAATACTGCTCATAGAGATCCCAATTTTGCGTGGCTTGCGTGAGCAAAAAAAGCAAAATCAGTGTGAGGGCCACCACAATCGCAACACCAGCGATCAAGGACCACCGTTGTTGCGATTGAAGCGCGACTGGGGGCTCTTTGAATTCGCTCACTTGATAGGCTCCAACGCCCACACATGTTGATGATTGAGGTTGAGCGTCCAATCACTGGCTCCTAATGCGCCAATTTGTAGTGGGCGAGGCAATTGCGTTAAATCTAATTTGAAATTCACTTCCAATTGATATTTGGTATCGCCTTCTATTTGATTGGCGTCTGCAATGCGCCAGCGATTAAAACGACGCAATGCGGCCAAGGCTTCGAGTTGGCTATCAAAGCTTTGACCAAACACAACGCCTAAACCTGTTTGTTTGATGGGTTCACCCGAAATATGTACACGCCATCTTCTGGACAAAGGCTGGAAGCTCAAACGCATATAACGTTCAACTTGCACAATTTTTTTGTTCGTCCAATACCAACGCTCTTTGACGATGTCACAACGCATTACAAAATTAAGTGGAACGCCTTTGGCCAAGGCCTCTTCTGCGCTGGGTGGTAATTCAAAATTGAGGCTAGCGCCCATATAAAAGCCATCTTCTTGGCGTTCAAGTTTGAGGTCTTGAAGTGCTTGCGTCTGCGCATAAACGCATGGAACAATTAATAAAGTGCTTAATAAAACCGCAACCCACACCCACATTGCACGAACCACCTTGGCATGTCGGTGCCAAAGCTCAATCGGTTTTTTGAAGAAGCGCGTAGAAAAATCCATCATGATCACTGATTGCATTGTCTTGCACCTCGCCCCTTGCGCCTGCAATATTGGGGATTAAATGACCGGGTGAGGGCAAGATAGCCGCTTGGGTGTTGTGTGTAAGAAACGCTTGTACAACGTCTTGCCCCTCGGCATGGAAAACCGAGCAGGTACAAAATAATAGCAAGCCACCAGGCGAAAGAAGTGGCCACAAACTTTCGAGCATTCTCAACTGCTGCAGGGCCAAAGCGGCGATATCGCTCTCTCGCCTCAGCCATCGAATATCGGGGTGCCTGCGCACAATGCCGGACGCCGAACAGGGTGCGTCTAATAAGATCGCGTCAAAAAGCTTTCGATCCCACCACGCTTCCGTCTTTTGAGCGTCAGCGGCAAGCACTGTGGCTTGCAAGCCCAGACGATCAAGGTTTTCATTGATTTTGAGACAACGCCTGTCATCAATATCCAATGCAATCACTTCACAGTCCATTACTTCAAGCAGATGCGCGGTTTTGCCACCTGGTGCTGCGCACGCATCCAAAATGCGCCATTTTTTAATTGGCTTTTGATGGAGTTGTTCTTTTAACAGTGTTGCAGCTTTTTGCGCACCCCAGTCTTGTACCGAACACAATCCATCCAAAAATCCAGGAATGAGATGCACGGCAAGTGGTTGCTTCAATACCAAACCCGCATCGCCCACGAGTGTGGCTGTCATACCGGCATCCATCCAGTTTTTTTGTAAGTCCATCACCGAGATGCGTTTTGTATTAACACGCATTGTCATCGGTGCAGGCGAATTGTTGGCAAGCAAAATGTCTGGCCATTGCGTAGGGTAATCTTTTTTAAGTTGATGAATCCACCATTGCGGGTGATTCCATTGAGCCAACTCTGAAGTTTGCACGTCTTTTAACAATGAGTCTTGCTCTCGCAAAAATCTTCGCAAACACGCATTGATAAACGGCGCACTGTTTTTTAGAAGACGAGTTTTTTTAGCGGCATCCACGGCTTGACTCACCAAAGTATGTGGCGGATACATCAGCGCGTTTTGATCACACGCCAAAGCCAAGGCTGTACACAACAAGGCTTCAACTGGTTTTTGAGGTGATTGTTTAGCGAGTTTTTTTAATAGCGTTTGTGCAAGCCCTAATCTTCTCAATACATGAAACAACAAAGACTGCACACCTGGGCGCGATGGTGATGATATTTTTTCTAAAACTTGAGTGGCCGATTGACCCCTTTGAACATCTGCTAGCGCTTGCGCCGTTAACAATAATTGCTGCCACAGTGGCGCATTTTTTTTAGAGTTCATTGCAAAATATGTGCGGGCTCAAATTGAAAAGTTTTGGCTAAGAAATTGGCAGGCACTTGTGAAATGGCTGCGTTGTAATCAACAATGGCTTGATTGAATCGCTCCATATCGGGCTGCGTCAATATGCCAAGTTCTTGCCATCTTTGCTTTAGCTCGTCGGGCACGGATACGTAATACACATCGGGGTGAGTGAGTTCTTGCCACGCTGACTTTAATTCTGACTCACACGCAATGAGCTCTAGCGCAGATGAAACCAACAAAGGATGCTCGTGCATGCGCGCAACGGCCATTGCGCAATGACTGGCCGCAACTTGTAAGCGCGTCCAATGCGACGCACCCATTTCGGGAGTGACCGCTGAACGCCACCCATACGGTGCTGTTGCTGCAGCAGTAATGGCTTCTTGAACCAAGTCTTGATATTTCATTAATAAAGTCTCAAGCGTGAAATAACTCTGGCACGCCAATGCACGCAGTTTCACCATTCGGTTGTAGGCGCCTAAAAACCAAAACAATATCAGAGCAAGAAATAGCCAAAACCACCAAGCGTATAAAAGCATGCTTAGCTACCTTTTATTGTGTTTGTGCAGTTGCCGCCTCAGTAAACAAAGGCCCTTGCGGGCCCTTGTTTACTCTGCTGCGGGTTCTTGATCAACCACTTCGCTCGACGCCTCGTTGGCTTGCGCCAACTCTTCGGCTTCTGAGACTGCAATCGCTCGTCTTTCCGCTTCGTCCATCGCGTCTTTGACTTTGCGTGCGCGGTGGTAGGCCATACCACTGCCTGCAGGAATCAATCGACCTACGATAACGTTTTCTTTGAGTCCACGCAACTCGTCGCGCTTGCCCATGATGGCAGCCTCGGTGAGTACACGTGTGGTCTCCTGGAAAGATGCCGCACTGATGAAGCTGTCGGTAGACAATGATGCCTTGGTAATACCAAGCAACAAGTTGCTAAACGTTGCAGGAATTTTTCCTTCTTTCAACAAGGCTTCGTTGGTGTTGAGAATTTCGGAACGCTCCACTTGTTCGCCAACAATGTAGTTTGCGTCGCCTGCATTTTCAACAACCACACGACGCAACATCTGACGAACAATCACTTCAATGTGTTTGTCGTTGATCTTCACGCCTTGCAAACGATAAACGTCTTGCACTTCGTCGACGATGTAACGCGCCAACTCTTCCATGCCAAGCAAACGCAAGATGTCTTGTGGATCGGCTGGGCCGTCAACAATATTTTCACCTTTGTTAACCACTTGGCCTTCGTGCACCATGATGTTTTTCTCTTTGGGAATGAGTTCTTCCCAAACTTCACCATCAGGATCTGTGATTTGCAAACGAATCTTTCCTTTGGTTTCTTTACCGAAGGAAACAGTGCCTGTGAGTTCTGCCAAAACGCCCTTGTCTTTGGGTGAACGCGCTTCGAACAACTCGGCCACACGCGGCAAACCACCGGTGATGTCGCGAGTTTTTTGACCTTCAACAGGAATACGTGCCAACACTTCGCCAGGTCCCACTTCTTGACCGTCGCGAACTTGAATCAACGCGCCCACTTGGAAGCCAATGGTCACTGAGTGATCGGTGCCAGGGATTTTGACTTCTTTGCCTGCTGCATCAATCAACTTCACTTGTGGTCTGACCACTTTGGTGGAGCCACGACGCTTGGGATCGATCACGACCAAGGTTGATAGGCCTGTGACTTCGTCCAATTGCTTGGCAACTGTGAGTCCTTCTTCGAGATTTTCAAAACGCGTTTGACCTGCAAACTCGGTGATAACGGGTCGTGTTAACGGATCCCAATTGGCCAAAATAGTTCCGGCTTTGATCGATTGATCGGGCTTGATCGCCAAAATTGCACCGTAAGGTACTTTGTGACGCTCGCGCTCGCGACCCGTTTCATCTTGAATCAAGATTTCGCCTGAACGAGAAATAACGACCAACTCACCTTTGCTATTAGTAACGTAACGCATGGTGGAATTGAATCCGATCACACCATTGGATTTGGCATCAACGCTTGAAGCAACGGCTGCACGCGAAGCTGCACCACCGATGTGGAATGTGCGCATCGTCAACTGTGTGCCTGGCTCACCAATCGATTGAGCAGCAATCACACCGACTGCTTCGCCCACGTTGATCAAACCACCACGGCCCAAGTCGCGTCCATAACACTTGGCACACAAACCAAATCGTGTATCGCAATTGAGTGCTGTGCGAACTTTGATTTCGTCAACGCCCAAGGCTTCTAATATATCGATGCTGTCTTCGTCGAGCATGTCGCCAGCGTGTACCAACACTTTTTGTGTTTCTGGGTTGAGGATATCTTCAGCTGCTGTACGACCCAAAATACGATCGCGCAACGATTCAATCACTTCACCGCCTTCAACAATGGCGCGCATGATCTGACCATTACTTGTGAAGCAATCGTCTTCAATGACCACCAAGTCTTGTGTCACATCAACCAAGCGACGTGTGAGGTAACCTGAGTTAGCTGTTTTAAGAGCGGTATCGGCCAAACCTTTACGTGCACCGTGTGTTGAGATGAAGTACTGCAACACATTGAGACCTTCACGGAAGTTAGCCGTGATTGGTGTTTCTATGATGGAGCCATCAGGCTTGGCCATCAAACCACGCATACCTGCCAATTGACGAATCTGAGCAGCAGAACCACGCGCGCCTGAGTCGGCCATCATGTAAATCGAATTGAACGATTCTTGCTCAACTTCATTACCGTGACGGTCGATGGTTTTTTCTTTGCGCAATTGGTCCATCATCACTTTAGACACCGCGTCACCCGCTTTGCCCCAAATGTCAACGACCTTGTTGTAACGCTCGCCAGATGTGACCAAGCCAGAAACATATTGCTGTTCAATGTCTTTGACTTCTTTTTCCGATGCGGCAATGATGGCGTGCTTTTCGTGAGGCACCAACATGTCATCAATGGCAATGGAGATTCCTGCACGTGTGGCCAAACGGAAACCGTATTGCAACAACTTGTCTGCAAACACAACGGTTTCTTTGAGACCGCACTTGCGAAATGATGTGTTGATGAGTCGAGAAATTTCTTTCTTTTTAAGTGCTTTGTTGAGGTTGTCAAATGCCAAACCTTTGGGCAATATTTCTGATAACAACCCACGACCCACGGTGGTCTCACGCATCACTTGCGAAGGAACAAACTCATTGCTATCTTTGTCTTTGTTCCACTCGGTGAGTCGAACGCTGATTTTCGCTGTAAGTTCGACAACGCCGGCTTCTAAAGCACGTTCCATTTCGGCCAAGTCAGCAAACACCATGCCTTCGCCTTTGCCATTGGTGCGCTCGCGGGTTGTGTAATACAAACCAAGCACAACGTCTTGCGAAGGAACGATGGAGGGCTCGCCACTGGCTGGGAATAACACGTTGTTGGATGCGAGCATAAGTGTGCGCGCTTCCATTTGTGCTTCCACTGACAATGGAATGTGAACGGCCATTTGGTCACCGTCAAAGTCGGCGTTAAAAGCAGAACACACCAAGGGGTGTAACTGAATCGCTTTGCCTTCAATCAAAATCGGTTCAAACGCTTGAATGCCTAAACGATGCAATGTGGGCGCACGATTGAGCAACACAGGATGCTCTTTGATAACCTCTTCCAAAATATCCCACACCACTGCGGTACCGGCTTCGACTTCTTTTTTGGCTGCCTTAATTGTGGTTGCAATACCCATCGCTTCTAAACGCGAAAAGATAAAAGGCTTGAACAATTCCAAAGCCATTAACTTGGGCAATCCACACTGATGCAATTTAAGTGTAGGGCCAACTGTAATGACTGAGCGACCTGAGTAATCAACGCGCTTGCCCAACAAGTTTTGACGGAAACGACCGCTCTTACCTTTGATCATGTCTGCCAAAGATTTGAGTGCGCGTTTGTTTGCACCCGTCATGGCTTTACCGCGACGTCCGTTATCGAGCAATGAGTCAACAGACTCTTGCAACATACGCTTTTCATTGCGTGCAATGATTTCTGGTGCTTTGAGTTCGAGTAAACGACGCAAACGGCTGTTGCGGTTGATCACGCGACGATACAAATCATTGAGATCAGATGTTGCAAAACGTCCGCC
>RFYV01000069.1 GCA_009921265.1 Betaproteobacteria bacterium
AAATAGTTCAATAGATATTATTCGCGCAGCCACCAAACTGGCAGAAGCAGAGGATGAGTTACCTGGGGCTCAAAAAGCAATTTCAAACGCAGACCAAGCCCTTCGTGAACTCTTTGGCGAATTGGTAAATATAGATTCAAATTTTTATCAACTGCCAAACCTCCAATATAACCATGGCAATGAAGATAACATTATTATGTCGATGCCTAAGGTAAAGGAGGCAGAAATTAATTTGGCTGTCTCAAAAAATAATTACGAACTAGACAAAGCAAAAATGTATGGTACTGTACAGGCAGAGGTCTCTAACTCGGACTCTTCTAGCTCGCTTTCTTCGCTACTATCTGGCACATCAAACACCCGTCAAAAAACTTACCAAATAGTTTATAGGGCAGATTTATTTTCAGGATTCGCTGGGATCTCTAGGGTTGAGCAATCTCTTGTTAAAGTTTCGCAAAATCAATTTGCCTACGAAGAGGTTGTTCGTAAAAGTAAAAAAGATCTTGCAAATTCAGTTGCATCATTAAAAGCAAGTCAAGACTCGCTTCGGTCACGACTGGCCGTTGCCAAGGGTTCAATGGCAACAGAAATTGGTACGAGGGAACTTTTTTTACTCAACCGCGGCTCACTGACGGATGTATTTAAGGCGCAAGAGGATTATTTTCAAGCTGTTCAAAAACTTGTCAATGCACAGTTTGATTACCAGATGTCTTATTACACTTTGATGCATCAGTCTGGACTTCTTTTGGATTTATTCAAAATATCAATATAAAAGATGAATTATCCAGATCTTTTATATCAAATTTCATCCAGGCTTGGAGTTCCAGTTACTCCGGCACAGGCGAGGACTTTGTATGCAAGAGATCCATCCGATAAAGGTGAGCAGGAGTTGGATTGGTTGATTGATGCCTTAACAGTTTCGGGTATAGATAGCAGCAAGGTATCCAATTTTTCTGCGATCGATGCTAGTCATTTTCGTGATGTCGGCTATTTGGTTCACAGTGGCCAGTCTTATTTATTTATGTATGATGATTCTTCAGAGTCAATCATATTTGTTAATCAATCTCAAAAAGAAGAAATAATTAATTACGGTTCATTTATTAAAAAATTTAATCTAAACGAATGCGAATTAATATATCTATTTTCCTTAACACCTAAAGAAAGTTATGCCGCATTGCCGGGTGTAGAGACTCACTGGTTTTTCGCTCCTATTTGGAGAAATAGAGGGTTGCTCTTTCAGGCATCTCTTGCTTCCTTAATAACCAATCTATTGGCTTTAGGCACATCGATGTTTTCTCTTGTTGTTTACAACAAGATTATTCCAGCAAAGGCCATGGACTCATTAATAGTTCTTTTGCTTGGAATGTTGCTGGTGATTGTTTCCGATTATTTAGTGAAAGTTGCCAGATCGAAATTTATAAGTATTATGAGTTCGGATGCCGATTTAATTATTGCGGAGAGATTATTTGTAAAAATTATTGACTTGAGTTATGTATCTAAAAAATCGTCTGTTGGCTCCTTAGCAAATACACTCAAAGAATATGAGCATATTAGAGAGTTCATAACTTCAGCAGCATTGATTGCAATTATTGATCTTCCTTTTTCAATTATTTTTATTGCACTGATTATCATTATTGGTGGTTGGATGGTTGTGCCTGTCGTACTTGGAATACTGATCATAACTTTGGTGTCCATTTATATTCAACCGCGATTGAAAAAGATTGCTGAAACCAGTCATGAGGATAGTGGCAACAAGCATTCTGTTCTTGTTGAGACTTTAAGTGGCCTTGAGACAATTAAGCTTTTGGGTGCTGGCGGGCTGATGCGAGGAAAATTTCGTAAAGTTCTCAATCGACAATCGGTTGTTAGTGATGAATCCAAAAGCAATACCAATTTTGCAACAAATGTGATTCAAGAAGTACAGCAATCTGTTCAGATTGGTGTCATCGCTGTTGGTGCATTTACAGTCAGTGGTGGAATGATTAGTTTTGGTGCAATCATGGCGTGCTCTATTCTTGCCGGCAAAGCAATGATGCCTTTTGCGCAGTTGGCTCAACTGTTATTAAGATTAAATCAAGTGGTTACGGGTTACAAAGCGCTTAATCAATTCATGAATGAGCCATCTGAGCACAAACCAGATATTACTTTTCTTGCCCGAGGTCGTCTGGTGGGGGGGGTTGAATTTTCTGAGGTGAGCTTTGCCTATCCTGGACAAGAAGGGAAAGCTTTAGAAAGTGTTTCTTTTAAAATTGAACCTGGTGAGCGAGTTGCGATTGTCGGCCGTGTTGGTTCTGGTAAATCTACCATAGGAAAAATAATAGCCAAGCTTTATGAGGCAAATAGTGGGTCGGTTTATCTCGACAAGATAGATATACTTCAACTCGATCCTTCCGAAGTTCGAGAAAATATGGGATATGTTTCACAGGAGCCATGGCTCATTTCAGGTACGCTTGAAGAAAATATTTCGCTCGGGAGCTCCTTTGTTTCTTCGGACGACGTCTTATGGGCTGCTGAGCTTTCTGGGGTCTCAGACTTTATTAACAAAAGTCCTAAAGGCTTTAAATTGATGGTCAAAGAACGAGGCGAAGGTCTATCAGGTGGTCAAAAGCAATGCATATCGATTGCAAGGGCTCTTGTTCGTAGACCACCTATATTAGTCTTTGACGAGCCAACAAGTGCGATGGACTCAAAAACTGAAAATAATTTTATACAGGCATTTAAAAATAATGCATTAAAATCAACGCTTATTTTGATTACCCACCGAACATCTTTGCTGTCGCTTGTTGATCGAGTGATTATTGTTGACAATGGAAAAGTGATAGGTTCTGGAAAGGCTGATTCATTTTTAGCAGGGCGATCTGTTGCCAATAGTGATTTCTCTGCTTCACCATTAAAAACAAGTTGATGTTTAAAAATCATTCATGCTGAATTCATTATTTTCTTTCATTAAATATATTTTCAAATCACTTGTGAATGTATTTAGTCATAGCTATCAGGGAAAAGAAAAGTCTAGCAGTCAACTGGTGATCATTATTTTTCTTTTCTTGGTATTTGGTTTTATCTGGGCTTATGTTTCTAAGCTTGACCAAGTCGTTACTTCAGAGGGGCGTGTTATATCAGACAGCCGGCTTCAAGTAGTTGAGCATTTTGAGGGAGGGCGCATTCTTAAAATCCATACCAAGTCTGGCGCTGAAGTTAAAGCTGGCGATTTATTGGTTTCATTAAGTCCCTTGCAAACACAAAGTGAATTGAATATTGTTAAAGAGCAACTTGCAAAAACAACTTTAAAAATCGCACGTCTTGAGTCTGAATACAGTGCCAAAGAAATGGTTGTGCCAAAAGATATTATTCAGTCTTTCCCATCACTTTACGCATCTGAAATTAATTTATTTCAAGACAGAAAGAGACAGTTTTCTGCGCAACTGAGCCAACAAAATACTGAAATCATATCTGCTAAGTCTCGTATTTCATCATCAAGTGTTGGACTATCTGCCGCAGAGGAGGAGTTTAGAGCTGTTGAGCAATTGGTCAATAAGGGGCTCGAAGCCAGGCTCTCATTGGTTCGAGCAGAAAAATCACTTTCTGAGGCTCGAACTGCATTGATTGTTGCCAAAGAGGATTTATCAAAAGCCGAGTTTGCTCGAGTGAATCTGACTCAGCAGTACCGATCGGAAATTTTAAAGGATCTGACAGAGGCAAGATCCGAATTCTCAAAAGCAAAAGAAAACATTCCAATTTCTGCTGATAGGGCTGATCGTACTCAGGTTCGATCGCCAATTGACGGGATTGTTAATAGAGTTTTAGTCACAACTGAGGGCGAGTCTGTTAATTCAGGTAAACCTATTGTTGAGATCGTTCCACTGGATGCTGTTGTTTTAGTGGAGACAAAAATCAGTCCCGCTGATATTGGATTCATTCGTCAGAACCAAAAAGCGATGTTGAAATTTACTTCATATGATTTTTCAATTTTTGGTTCAATGGAGGGGCATGTGAGCATTATTGGCTCAGACTCAATACAGGAGCAAAATGGGAACTCTTTTTATCTGGTGAAAATAGATTTACCAATGAGTTATATTAGTTATGGAAGCGAGAGGCTGAATATTATTCCTGGAATGGTGGCTCAAGTAGACATCATTACCGGCAAAAGATCGGTGATTGATTATATTTTCTCTCCAATCACTAAAGTTTTAAAAACATCAATGCGTGAAAAATAAAATGAGTTGTTTAAAAATTAATTCTTTAAAATTATTTAAATCGATTTTTTTTATAGGATTTATCTTTCTTCATTACTTTTTCCTTGCGTCTTCCCATGCAGCTTTAACTGATTCGCCAACGACCAATGAGCAAAAAGTCGATGTTGATCCTAAGTCAAAAGAAAAGCTTGAAAAAGTAGATGTTTCAATTAAACGATTAATGCGTTCTCTTCCAAAAGAGCAAAGGACATTACTTTTTGGCGCCTTTTCTATTGGGTTTACAGTTTCTGCAGATTTTGAAAAAAACTATATTCTCCTTAATGAAAATAAAGAGAAAGTTGCTAATTCTGCCGATCTTTACAAGATCTCATTTATTATTTCTGCAAATTCTCCCATGCAGTTAAAAAGTGGTGATGAATACTTGTCTATCATTTCAGTGGCCAACTTTAACTGCAAAGACGGTTCTTATTTATCCTTGATACAAGATTTTAAATCCGATCGATTTGGCTCTGGAAATTCACTATTAACATTAAAGTTAAAAGATGATCAAAATAAAGTGTTTAAATTTTTTTCCGATATTCGTATTTCAGCATTTTTGAAAAAAAATGTTTGCTAAGACTTCTTATAAAAATGTAATGAAATGTTTGAATTTTTTTAAAAAGGTGGAGTTATGATTGCAAATAGGAATCGTTTATTTTTATCGTTCATTTGCTCTTTTTTTATTTTTGTTTTTTCCTTTCCAGTTCTATCGCAAAATTCAAGTCGTAAAGCCACCCCGTCGGCTATTAACTCTATAGTGTCTACAACCATCAACAATTCATTTAATGCTGCCTATAGTAGTATTTTGCCCGGTGGTGGGGGCCTGTACCGGTGGAGCATGTCTGAATTTAAAAATTATCAACCTCAAAATACTTACAGCAATTCAGACCCGTTCGTTGGCGATCAAGCTTTTTCATATCAAATCACTTCAGGACTGAAGTCGGGAAGGGCCGCTTCAGATGAGGAAAGCAATGTCAGTATTTGGTTTACGCCTGTATACAGCCGATTTGAAAACAGTATTGAACCATTGACATCCAAGGGCTCTGTCTCACTTGGTTTAATGGGTATTGAATACAACTATGAGGATGAGATTATTGCTGGAGTAACGATAGCTCTTGATAAAACTCGTGCCCAAACGATTTATAACGACGGTAATCTTTTGGGTAATGGTTATACATTGGCTCCTTATTTTGTCTATCAGATTGACGCGTCCCGTGCTCTCGATATCAGTTTTGGTGCTGGTCGTACGCAGTATGAATCGCTAGTTAATGGTGCGACCAGTTCTCCTCAAACACGTCGGCAGTTATTCTCGGCAGGTTTTACTCAAGCAAAAATTAGTGGTAAGTGGATGACCTTGGTCAAGGTGGGCATTGCTGAGATGAAGGACGATGTTCCGGTTTTTGTGCAAGGTGATAGTACTAATTCCGACCCAAGTGGTACTCGAATGGTTCAGGGCAAGGTTGGTGGTCAATTAAGTTACAGAGCTGGTAAATTCTCTCCATTTGTTGCTGGTTATATGTTTTCAAATAACTTTACAACCTACGGAACTGGAACTCAACCGAAAGAATATACATCAACCCCTCAAATACAACTTGGAGTTAATGCTTCAAGCGGACCTGTGTTTGGAGCTGCAGTTTTCCAAGCTGAAAGGGATAGAAAGCAATTAAGAGTTTATGGAGGTATCAGGTACTAACGCAATGGTTATTACCTGATGGCAGGTATTCTGGGTGCAGTCAACTGTTGAAGAAGAGCGTCAAAGATACCAATTTGTAAGAAGGCGGGCCTATCTCGTAGGATTTGTAGTAGCGGTTCGCCTGGTGTTGGGTTAGTTGGAGTAAATCCAGTGAGTTCCCTCTCAACGTTTGCGGTTTCGCCAGAGGACAAGGTCATGCTGGTCTCGCCAGAGTGAACATAGTTATAAATCCCTGCGCGATCTGACTGCCCCTCTTCAATGATGGCCAATTCAATGTCGGTTCCACGTATACCGATCGTCGCGGTCCCTGCTGAATATTTAACATTATCGGGTTGTCCTTTTGCTATTTGACCGCTCACAGCTCTTAGTGTGCCAGCTAGAACATCTGTTTTTGCTGTATCACTTGCTTGTTTTTCAAATGAAAATTCTGTGAACTTAACCAAACTTTTAGCGCGAACTAACATTGTGGAGTTGTCTTTCAACCGAACCAATACCTCGGACTCATTTGCAGTTTTAACGCTGTCTCCTTTATTAACTTTTCCTCGCGCTGCTACTGGTCTTGTCTCATTATCTAGAGATGTAATTGTTGCCTCACCACTGACGCGAGAAATCGTTCCAATTTCTTGAGCATAGGTCAGCAAGCAAGTAAAAAAAGTTACTATTGCAAGCAAAAAACGGATTTGATTTTTGAATTGAGTGAACATTTTTTCGCCTTACTTGGTATCAAATTTTGTAACGCCATCCCAGTTGGGATCGATAGGTTCGAGTTTCTTCAATTTAACACGCTCAAGATAAATAGGATATAAGCCATTTTGCGGGTCATCATTGATGAGCTCATTGAGATAGTTTTCACAATCATCCCATTTTTGTGATCGATAGGCTATTAGCGATGAATCCCAGCGATTAATTAGATTGTGAGTATGTTCATCGACTTCAGACTCAATTCCAACGGGTTGATAGATTTTGATGGGATTTTCTTTTCCCTTGACTCGTACCTGATCAATTTCACGAAATACGATGCCTGTGCAATGCTTGTAAGTTTCTTCTGCAACCAAAATCTCCACGCCGTACTGTCTTGTAATTCCTTCCAACCGAGATCCTAGATTTACTGCATCGCCCATAACTGTATATGCTTTTCTAACCTTGGAACCCATATCGCCTACGGTCATTTCACCACTACTGAGTCCAATACCAATTTTTATATTTGGCCATCCCTTTTCTTTAAAAGATTGTCGCAACTTGACGAGAGCTTTTTGCATCATCAACGCAGAGAGAACACCACTGGTTGCGTGTTGTTCGGTTTCTACAGGAGCACCCCAAAAGGCCATAATTGCATCACCAATATATTTATCAAGTGTTCCACCGTTACTGCGAATCACTGTACTCATGTCTGTTAAATATTCGTTAATGAAGGCTGCCAAATCCTTAGGACTTAATTGTTCAGAAATTGAAGTAAAACCAACAACATCAGAAAACAGAACAGTAAGCGTTGCTTTTTTTCCTTCCATTGAATATTTTTCAGGATTTTCTGCCATCTGGGCAACCAATTCGGGCGGAACATATTGGCCAAATAACTCGGTAAATTGTCTCTTCGATCGAGCCTCTACTAAGTAGCCATATGCCATATTAACAATATAAATGAGCGCGATGAGGAGCAGCGTAGAAGCCAGAGGCATAACAAAACCAGAATTCCAAATGGCAACATTTAATATACTTAATGTTGATGCAATAACAATGGCTAACACTGAACTAACGACTGGTGTTGATACCGCTATTACAATGGAGAGAATCAATCCAGTCAATGCAAGAATCACAAATTCAGCAGCAACCATAAATCCAGGATTTGCTTTAATAGCTCCAGTTTTGGCGTCTAATAATCCCGCTAATAAATTAGCATGAACTTCAACGCCTGGAAATACGCCTCCAACAGGTGTGGATCGGTTATCAGCCAGACCGGGTGCCGTTGTTCCAATCAAAATAATTTTATTTTTTAAGAGATTGGGATCTGCGCTTTTATTAAAAACATCAGACAAGGATACATAGGGAAAGCTACCTCGAGGTCCTCTAAATGGAACTAAAACGTTAGAGCTTGAATCCATAGGTATGAGCGTTGATCCAACTTTTAATCCTTCAAGAGCGACCTGGGATTTTGAGTTGGATGGATCAACATCAGGAACGGTTGCAGTACCCGGTAATCGATCGGGCATTCTCCCAGTTAGGGGTGGATTTTGAGATTCAATGCCACTCCATAATCGAAGCATAGATAGAGTTAAGGATTCAAAATATTCGCCTTTGTATTCAGCTAAGAGGGGAACCCTTCGAATGACGCCATCAAGATCAACTGTTGGGTTGAAATGACCAGAGAGCATGATTTGTGAAACAAAGCTTGGAAGGTTTGCACCAAAGCCCTTCCATTGGGTCATTGTATTTTGATAGCCTTCTAAACTTCCTTCGGGTAAAAGACTGTCGCCAGGTGAGCCTGACTCTAATGCGTCATCGTTAGAGTTGAAATAATAGCCAAGAACAATCGGCCTATCTTTCATCGCCTTAATGAATAGAGACTCATGATCGAGTTGTGGTGTTATTTCATTGAGTGCCCGTTGATACTCGGGTACTGATTTAAGTTCATTAGTGGCTAATTTTTTTAAGACATCAAGTCCAGAACTTTTGTCTTGCTCAGCCCAAACAATATCGTAGCCCAGCATTTTAATTTTGTAATGCTCAAAAAGTGTATCTATGATGCGAGCCATCTTGTCATGTCCCCAAGGCCATCGACCTAAATCAGGATGGGCAAGTGCTTTTTCATCGATATCTAAAATAACAATTCGGTCATCAACGCCCGATGGCATTGTTAAACGCATTCTTGTGTCATAAATAATATTGTCAAGAAGCGTTACAAATGTCATGTGATAAATGCCTAAGACTTGACCACTAATTAAAACGGTTAAAACCAAACCCATGACGATTCTTAAAAGCGATTTTTTAAATTTATTCATATCTATGTTTAATTTTTTCTGCTAATTTTGTAAATTTAAATTCTATATTCTCTCGATTAACGCACAATACAAAATACTGGTTTATTTTTATACTGAAAAATAGTTACTTATAATTCAGGTTTTAGAAGTTTGCTAAAAACACAAGGTTCAACAATTAAAACATTAAATTACGGTCATTCGAGGTTAAGTGTCGCACCCATGATGGATTGGACCGATCGTCATTGCAGATACTTTCATCGACTCATCACAAAAAACACTTTGTTGTACACCGAAATGGTTACAACAGGTGCGCTCTTGCACGGAAACCTTCCACGGCACTTAGACTTTGACGCCGCCGAGCATCCTGTTGCATTGCAATTGGGCGGAAGCGAGCCACACGATTTAGCCAAGTCTGCGGTTCTTGGCGAGCAATGGGGCTACAACGAGATTAATCTCAATTGTGGTTGCCCGTCTGAGCGCGTTCAACGCGGTGCATTTGGTGCATGCTTGATGGCGGAACCGCAACTCGTCGCTGATTGCGTCAAAGCCATGCGTGATGCGGTTCAAATACCCATCACTGTTAAGCATCGCATTGGTATCGATCAAAATGAAAGCTACAACTTTGTGCAAGACTTTGTTGGAACAGTCAGTCTTGCGGGTTGCAATTTATTCATTGTTCATGCACGTAATGCGTGGTTAAAAGGTTTATCGCCCAAAGAAAATCGCGAAATTCCACCACTCAGGCCTGAGATGGTTTTGCAACTCAAAAAAGATTTTCCGCATCTTCAATTTGTTATCAATGGCGGCATCACCACCCACGAACAAATTACACATCACCTCAAAGATTTAGATGGTGTGATGATTGGACGTGAGGCCTATCACAATCCTTTTATCATGCATACATGGGATGGTTTTTATGGTGAACCAGCATCACAAAAAACGCGTGAAACGATTGAAGATCAAATGGTGATGTACATGACACATAACGCATCGCACTCCCACTGGTATTCCATTGCAAGGCACATGTTGGGCTTGTGGCATGCACAACCAGGCGCACGCAAATGGCGACAAGTTTGGAGTAATCATCAACTCAAACATTTAAGCGCCATCGAGGTTCAAAAGATGGCCACTGGTGCAAGGCAAAGTGCACGCTTCGAGAGCACGCATGCCCATTAAAAATCAAGAAAAAATTGCAGGCTTTTTAATTTGGTGGATTCCCGCCATGTGGTCAGTCAACTATTGGGTTGCAAAAAATGCGTTAGGAATTATCGATCCTCATTTATTGGCCTTGGGTCGATGGGCATTGGCGGGATCTATTTTGGTTCTCATTTCGCGTCATGATATTTGGCAACATCGCCATCACATTCAAAGTGTTTGGCATCAATACGTTGTATTAGGAGCGTTGGGTATGTTGATATGCGGTGCGTGGGTTTACTTGGGCGCGCGAACGACCACTGCCGTCAATATTTCTTTGATTTATGCAGTCTCTCCTGTTTTGATTGCCGTATCGTCCGTGTGGGTGCTCAAAGAACGAATGGTTGCACGTCAAGTGTTGGGCGTGGTGATTGCTCTTGTGGGTGTATTGCATGTGGTGGCCAAAGGCCAATGGTTTACGCTTGCGCAAGTCGAATGGGTGATGGGAGACTTTTGGATTTTGTCTGCTGCATGTTCATGGTCTGCTTATGCGGTATTGCAAAAAAAATGGACATCGCCATTAGGCTCTACTGCACGTCTTGCATGCATGTGCATGGGCGGCATATTGACTTTGATTCCATTTACTTTGTGGGAGTTGACCTGGCCCAACCCGCCACCCTTTTCATGGACTGCGCTAGTCATGATTGTGATCGTTGCATTGATTCCAGGCATCGGTGCTTATGGCATATATGGTTGGTCACAAAAGGTATTGGGAGCGTCTCGTGTCAGCGTCACTCTTTATTTAAGTCCGTTATGGGGTGCATTCATTGCGTGGGTTGCGCTCAATGAATCTTTGTATGCGTATCACCTCATTGGCGCATTTTTAATTTTGCCAGGCGTGGCCTTGGTGATGCGCAAATCCACGCCCTAAATCATGACTCGGCCGCTGGCTCGGCAATACCGCCCACAACTTGGCTAAATCCACCGTCGACATAAGTAATTTCTGCCGTTACACCCGCAGCTAAATCACTTAATAAAAATGCAGCAACGTTTCCTACATCTTCAACGGTGACGTTGCGTCTGATGGGCGAGGCATTAGCGACCACACTCAAAATTTTCCCAAAGCCCTTGATGCCACTCGCTGCCAAGGTTTTAATTGGACCTGCACTGATACCGTTAACGCGCATACCTTTGTTTTTACTACCCAAAGACTCTGCCAAATAGCGCACCGACGCTTCTAACGAAGCCTTGGCCAATCCCATGGTGTTGTAGTTGGGTACGGTTCGAATCGCGCCCAAATAGGTCAGCGTGAGCAAGGCCGATTTTTCGTTGAGATAGGGAAGCGCAGCCTTGGCCATCGCGGGAAAACTGTAAGCGCTGATGTCGTGGGCAATTTTGTAGCCCTCACGGCTGAGGCCATCCAAAAAATCGCCCGCAATGGCTTCGCGCGGGGCATAACCAATTGCATGGACAAATCCGTCAAAGCTGGGCCAATGCTGGCTTAAATCCGTCATCAATTGAGAAATTTGCTCGTCGCTGCCCACATCGCAATCAAAAATCAAGGAAGAGCCAAATTCCGATGCATACTCGGTGATTCTGTCCTTGAATCGTTCGCCTACATAGCTAAAAGCCAGCTCGGCGCCTTGTGCGTGACAGGCTTTGGCAATGCCATAAGCGATTGATCGATTGGACAAAACGCCGGTAATGAGGAATTTTTTACCGGACAGAAAGCCTATTTTGGGGTTCATGAACCTGCTCCTTGAAAATCTTGCAGAATTGTCGCATGCGAATTTTATTTTTTATTTTTCTTTTATTTATTCAAGCTGGGGCTTGGGCTGGACACGCCTACGGCCAATTTGGTGACATCAAATACCCTGCGGGCTTTTCGCACTTTGATTATGTAAATGTTCAAGCGCCCAAAGGCGGTGAAATTGCCATGGTTGCTCCCACACGTGCATCCAGCTTCGATAAATTCAATCCCTTTACCCTCAAAGGTTCAGCACCGCCAGCAATTAGCAGTTTGGTGTTTGAAACTTTACTGATTGGTAATTTTGAAGAACCCACTACCGCTTATGGCTTACTTGCAGAAGACGTAACGGTTGCGTCCGATGAATTGTCTGTTACCTTCAAAATTAATCCTTTGGCCAAATTTCACAATGGACAACACGTGATGGCCGCAGACGTTAAACATTCGTTTGACAAACTCATCAGCAAAGAGGCTGCACCGCAATACAGAACTTATTTCAGCGAAGTCAAAAGCGCTGTTGTCATCAACGATCGCACCATTCGTTTCGATTTCAAACGCGCCAATTCAGAGTTGCCACTCATTGTTGGGGGCTTGCCCGTGTTTCCTCGCACCTGGGGCGGCGGTAAGCCTTTGGATCAAATCGTCACCGACCCTCCCATTGGATCGGGCCCCTACAAATTAGGCCGCATGGATTTTGGTCGTGACATTCAATACGAAAGAGACCTGAGCTA
>RFYV01000070.1 GCA_009921265.1 Betaproteobacteria bacterium
CACTCAAAGGACTCACTATGACTAAGATTTTTCAAGCGATTGTTTTGTTTTTGTTCAGTTGCATACCCCTGTGGGCGCAAGCGCAGTCGTATCCCAATAAACCGATACGATTCATTATTGCCAATGCGCCAGGTGGCGGTACAGACAACACGGGTCGAATCATTGCGCAAAAACTTGCCAAAGATTTGGGGCAATCGGTCGTTGTGGAAAATCATCCAGGGGCGGGTGGTGTTATAGGTGTGTCGATTGCGGCCAAGGCTTCTTCGGACGGCTACAGCATTCTTTACGATTCGGCGTCGTTTGCAGTTAATCCTGCGATTCGTAAATTGCCTTATGACCCCACAAAGGATTTCATTCCATTGTCGTTAATGATTAGTCAGCCCAATGTATTAGTGGTTGCTGAGCAGTCACCTATTAAAAATTTCAAAGAATTTTTAGCGGCTGTGAAAAGCAAACCGGGTCATTACACGTTTGGTTCTGCGGGCGTGGGTACGGGTCAACACATGACTGGCGAATTATTTAATATGATGGCCAAGGTGCAGATGCTTCATGTGCCTTACAAAGCAGGTGCGGCTGTTTATACCGACATCATGGGTGGTCAAATTACATCGTATTTTGGCAACATGGGTTCCGCCATTCCCTTTATTCGCGGAGGCAAAGTTCGTGCCCTTGCGGTCACATCACCGACACGCCATCCTGGCTTGCCACAAGTGCCCACTATGATTGAAGAAGGTTTTCCTGGTTTTGAAGTAGCTGAATGGGCGGGCGCGTTTGTACCAAAGGGGACACCTCCTGAAATTGTGAAAAGACTTGCAGAGTCTTTTCAGGCTGCAGCGCGTGACCCCGAAGTCAAAGCGAGTTTGGAGCGTTTTGGTGTGACGGTTGTTGGTAATTCACAAAGTGAATTTTCTGAATTCTTATCTCAAGATTTTGCAAAATGGGTTAACTTAGCTAACGAAGTAAAAATTCGCGCCGATTGAATCATTGAATCGAATGGTTAAGGGTCAATCTAGACCCAAAACCTCCATATGAAAGCGGCATAGTCAATGAATAAAATAATTCTTATAACGCGTGCTGCGGGTAAGCCGATGGTAAGGCTATTTATGAGTCCATTTGCTCCAACTGTCACTCCAAAGTTTTTATGAATTCACCACAACTTGGTGATAAAAAAGCATGGACGCCTTTGATCGCAGAGGGGCAAATTGTAATAACAGCACATGGATTTGTAGGCGTAAGAGCGATGCCGTCTAAAGGGGGGCGTGCTGATTTAACGTTTAATCAGTTTTCTGATACCTTGAATTACATGGTTAACAAGTCTGGTGGTGATTAGAAAACACCCAAAAAAGAACTGTTTGAAATGATTGGAGTTGAGATTTTAAAACGACAGAAAGAAAAATCTCAATAATTGTCCATCATTCTTAAATGCCCCACAATCGGGGTATGAGCGACAACAACCCCCCTCACCAACGACGCGTGCGCTACAGCGGTACGCACCCCAAAAGTTTTGTAGAAAAATACAAAGAACTCGATCCACAAAAACATGCGCTTGCTATTGAGCGAGTGATGGCGCGCGGACAAACGCCTGCAGGTATGCATCGGCCTATTTGCGTTGCTGAGATTTTGGAGATATTGGCCCCCAAATCTGGCGAAGTGGGGCTTGATGCAACTTTAGGCTATGGTGGACACGCGCATGAGTTGCTGGTTCGTTTGGCTCCTACAGGAAAATTATTTGGCATTGATGTGGATGCGCTTGAATTTGTTCGCACACAAACGCGTTTACGTGATCTAGGATTTGATGCGTCTAAGCTCGTTATGCATCGAATTAATTTTGATCAAGTGAAGCAATTGTTGCCTGAGGCGGGTGGCGGTTTTGATTTTGTATTGGCTGACCTCGGCGTGTCATCCATGCAAATCGATAACCCTGCGCGTGGTTTTAGTTTTAAGCTTGACGGTCCCTTAGATTTGCGACTCGATCCAAGCCGTGGTCAATCCGCCTCGGAGTTACTTCAATCGGTGACGCGCCAAGGTCTACGCGATTTGCTCACAGATAACGCCGATGAACCTTTTGCAAATGCATTGGCCGCTGTGATGCAAGGTCAATATTTACAAACTACCATACAGCTTGCAGATTTAATTCGCCACACATTAGAAATTGAATTGCCAGTTCGCATGTCGCAAGATGATCGCAAGATCGAAACAACCAAATCACTGCAACGCACGTTTCAGGCTTTGCGTATTGCTGTGAATGACGAATTTGGTGTGCTCGATCGATTCTTGGCCGATTTGCCCCTCTGTTTAAAGCCGGGTGCGCGTGTTGCGATCATGAGTTTTCACTCGGGCGAGGATAGGCGCGTCAAGAAGGCTTTTCAAACGGGTGAGCGCAGTGGCTTTTTTAAAAGCGTATCGCCAGATCCCATTCGACCATCGGTCGAGGAGAGACGTGCCAATCCGCGATGCACCTCAACCAAATTGCGTTGGGCAGTGGTTGCAGATTGAATCGAAAGACCCTGATGACGAATCAATTCATTATTCTTTAGAATCGCTTCTTAAATTCAATCAGGAGCAGTTGAGTCATGTCAGTCAATCAAACCACCTTAAAAACGCAAGGCGCACCTGTAGCTTGCGGTTTAGATTCAAAAAAATGCGTTCCCTGTGAGGGCGGTGTGCCGGCTTTAACGTCAGACGAGGCGCAAGCCGTGATCAAGCAATTAAACAATGAGTGGAAAATTTTGGCTGATGGGCGTGAAATACACAGGCACTTCAATTTTTCTAACTTTTTTCAAACCATGAGTTTTGTCAATGCATTGGCGCATATTGCCAATACCGAAGATCACCATCCCGACTTATCGATTGGATACAACTATTGCAAAGTGATCTACACCACGCATGCAATTAATGGATTGAGTGAAAACGATTTTATTTGTGCTGCAAAGATTGATCGACTCAGCGATTAATTTGTTTGCAATCGATGTAATAAAAACAATGATCAACGGGGAGATCATTGATAGGTCGTGGTGAAATATGTGAGAGTTGTGCGCCGATTTTTTCCAAGGCTTTGCGTGATCTGATGTTATCTATACCCGCATGAAACCATACTCGTTGTGCCCAAGTAAAAGCATGGTCTAGCATCAATGACTTCATTTCTGAGTTGACGCGACCACCCCAATGTGAGCGAGCAAGAAACGTTAGTCCTATCGCTAGCTCTCGTTTGATGGCGTCAAGGTCATAATATCGTGATGAACCAATTATTTTTTGGGTTTGAAGATCAACCACCACCAACGTCGATTTTGAAACCAATCCTGTTTGAAAAATTTGCAAATCAAATACGTCGCGTTGGTATCTCAGTGGGCTGGGGTGTTGAGCCCATATTAGAGGATCATTGGCTGATTCATAAAGCATTTCTGAATCTGTCGCTTTCAGCGGGCGAAGCACGATGGTTGGACTCGTCAGCGTGGGTTGTAAATCAATAATTGACGCGGTCATGGTTATGGTTGAAGGTTATGATAGATATCAATCATAAGAGACAAATGTATGAAAAGCATTATTTTTAGACAACCGGGCGGCGCTGAAGTTCTTGAATGGGTTGATCAACCCGAGCCTGTGGCCGCACCTGGACAAGTAGTCATTCGAGCGCAAGCCATGGCTGTGAACGTGCCAGATATTCTTATTAGAAAGGGCCTCTATAAGTGGAGTCCGCCACTGCCTGCAAATCCTGGCAACGAATTAGCGGGCGTGATTGCGTCCGTTGGTGCAGGTGTCAGTGATTTTTCAATCGGTCAACGCGTTTTATTAAGTGCTCGCGAATTGCCTGTTCGTGGTGGATGCTATACAGAAAAAATTGCGGTGCCTGCAACATCGATACACGTATTGCCCGACAACGTCGATTTTGAACAAGCAGTGGTGATTCCTACTTATTTGGTAGCGCACGCGATGCTCAATGGTTTAGGACTTGCAACCCATGCTAAATCTATTTTTGTCAATGGCGTTGCGGGTGCCGTTGGCAGTGCATTGGCAGATTTGGCTCGATCACAAAACATTTCTGTGATTGGCTCTGTGCGCTCGCCAGAAAAAGCTGCATTTGCAAAATCACATGGTGTTGAGTATGTCATTAACAGTGCATCAGAAGATGTTTTGCAAAAAGTCATGTCCATCACCAATGGGTGCGGCGTTGATATTTCTTTTGATCACGTCATTGGTCCTGGTTTTTTAGATTGTTTACGTATGCTTGCAGACTTTGGTACGGTCGTGGCCTATAACGTGTACTCACCCAAGCCCGATGACGACGTATTTGAGGAAATGAGAAAGCTCTCGATGCGAAGTTTGGGGCTGCGGATTTTTAATATTCACACATTCGATCATCAACAAAGTGTACTGAGAAAGCTCACACGAGAGTTGATTCAATTGTTAGCGCAGAAAAAAATCAATCCAAAAATTGGCGCAAGGTTTGCGCTGGCTGATGCAGCGCATGCGCACAGACTTTTTGAATCGGGTACCGTATTAGGCAAGGTTGTGATGACAACTTAACTGATTGCTGTTTAACGACCGCCGCTCACATTCATGGTCGTACCTGTTACATAAGATGCTGCGTCGCTGAGCAACCAAACAACCGCTTGCGCAACTTCATCTGCCGTACCTGGGCGTTGCATAGGAACCTGATTGGCCAGTCGTTGTGCGCGATCGGGTTGACCACCACTGGCATGAATTTCGGTTGCAATAAGTCCAGGCCTAATCCCATTAACGCGAATGCCTTCGGTTGCTACTTCTTTGGATAGGCCAATTGTGAATGTGTCGATGGCTCCTTTGCTGGCAGCGTAATCTACATATTGATTGGGTGAACCCAAATGAGACGCCGCACTGCTGATGTTGACAATGCTGCCACCTTTGCCGCCATGAAGCGTGCTCATGCGTTTGATTGCTTGCGCTGCACACGCAAAACTTCCCAAAACATTGATGCGCATCATGCGATCAACGCGTTCCCATGACATATCTTCAACACGACAAGCCACATCAACAATACCCGCGTTATTGACCAATCCGCTGATTGGTCCCATGCTTGAATCGATTTCTTTGAACATTCGAATGATGTCTGCTTTAACGCCTACATCGGCTTGAAACGCTTGTGCGTGACCTCCTGCTGATTTGATTTGCGCAACTATTTTTGATCCGGCATCTGCATTGCTTGTGTAATTGACAGCTACAGCCCAACCTTGCTTGGCTGCAAGCAGTGCACAAGCCGCACCAATACCTCGGCTTGCGCCTGTAATCAATGCGACAGGTAAAATTTTTTGTGTGCTCATTGATCTTCCTTTAGTTGGACTTTGTAGTATCGTGAGAATCATCGATCTTTGCAAATCGTGGCTGTCGCACACCGTCAATCACCACTTCTTCTAAAAACATAGACTGAGGCCTTACCCACAATTGAAGTTGATCGCCTGCATCGCCATAAAGCGCTTGGTAGATGGTCATGGCCTCGCGGGTTTCGCTGTGCCGCGCAGTGCCGACGACGCGGTACAAATTCCCCTTGTAGTGGCGGTATACGCCTTGTTCAGTTATTTGAAGGGGTTGTAGTTGATGGGTAGACATGATTTTTAACCTTGATTTTTATTATGTGCAAGTCGTATTATTGATGCGTATCGAAAATCAGCCTGTTAGAATTTAAAAATAAATTTCAAAAAAACGCGTTGTCATTTAAAAGCCTTTAAATCAACGCCAAGGAGACACACAATGAAACATTATTTGGCTCGCGTGATTTGTATCGCGCTTGGTTTACTCCCACTCGTATCCACAGGTCAAGATGCTTGGCCTTCCAAGCCCATCAAGGTCATTGTGCCTTTTGGTCCTGGCTCCGCCGCAGACGCGTCGGGTCGAGCAGTGGTCGATTTATTATCCAAGCAACTGGGGCAACCCATTATTGTTGAAAACAGGGTGGGTGCTGGTGGCACAGTTGGTGCAGGTGCAGTGGCCAAGGCCGCGCCTGACGGATACACGCTGTTGATTCATTCCAACTCCCATACCGTTACAGCATCTACTTATACATTGGCGCAAATGGGCTACGATCCTGCGCGTGATTTAGTCGGTGTTTCTCCATTGGCGTTAACACCCTCGGTGTTTGTCACGGCAACTTCTAAAGGTTTTGCTACCATGCAGGCCCTCATCGATCACGCAAAGGCAAAGCCTGATTCAATCAACTATGCATCTGCAGGAATGGGTAGCGTCACTCATCTGGGTGCTGAGCGCCTAAAGCTTGCGGGTAACTTTAAGGGTACACATATTCCAATGAAATCGACGCCAGAAGCCATGACAGAAGTTCTATCAGGACGCGCAGATTACTTTATGAGTCCGATTGGGCTGGCTGCGCAGCATATCAGAGCGGGCAAATTGGTTGCATTAGGTGTCTCATCATCTAAACGATCGAATGTTTTGCCCAATGTTCCAACCACGGCTGAGGCGGGCGTTGTAAATGCCGAATACGACACATGGATGGGAATGTATGCGCCTGCAAAAACACCCAAAGATATTTTGGAGCGACTCAATCGCGAAGTGGCTAAAGTTTTGCGTTCACCCGAGTTACAAGCGCGCTATGAAACGATTGTGATGACGCCTTTCATCTTGTCTGTTGATGAGTTTGCCGTTTACCTGAAAAAAGATTTTGACATGAATGCGCAACTGGTTAAACAAGCAGGTCTTTCACCCAACTGAATTTAAATATGAGCACACCTTCCATCAGTCGTCAATTCGCCCGTTGGGCAGCGGGTCTTCGTTATGAAGATTTGTCCCCTGCCGTTGTGGATAAAGTCAAAGCGCTTGTGTTGCATGGTCTCACCAGTGTTGCGTTCGGAACGCTCAATGCACATTCACGCGAAGTTGTTGATTTGGCCATTGCAGAAGAGGGCAAAGCCGATGGTGCAACCGTGTTGGGCGATGGTCGCAAAGCCACTCGAGTGGGCGCTGCTTTTGCCAATGCAGAATTGATGCACGCATCCTTGTTGTGGGATTCTTATCGGATGCTGACGCACCCAGGGCCTGTGCTGATTCCAACAGCGATGGTAAATGCAGAACTCGAAGGCAAAAATGGTCGTGACATCATTACTGCGCTTACTGCAGGTTATGAGTTTTCATGCCGTTTGTGCGACAAATTTATTCCAAGTACTGCCGCACGCGGATTTAGACCCAGTCCGATTTATGCAACCATGGGTGCGGCGATGGTGACTGGAAAGCTCATGGGGTTTGATGAAAATCGTTTGGTTGCAACCATTGCACTTGCTGCTAATTTTGCATCAGGCCTTAATGAAGGACCTCGCAGTGGCGGCGATGAATTAGCGATTCACGAACCGCAAGCAGCGCGCAATGGCGTGTTTGCTGGTTTGATGGCCAGAGCAGGGCACGTCAAAGGCTCCGAACAATCAATCGAAGGCGAAGCGGGTTTTTACAATGCGTTTACGGGTAACAACAAAGGCCAATTGACTTATGCATTTACGGGTCCCTTACAGTTTGATCTAAGCGCCATCACGCATGGCTTGGGTCAAGAATACAAACTGCTTACCGCAATGTTTCGCATGTACCCGTGCCCTGGCTACAACCAAGCCGTGATTAATTTAATGGCCGAACTCAAATCACAGCATTCAATCAACGCCGATGAAATTGCCAACGTTGCCATTCACATGAATTGGATTGAAACGCTTTATCCAAGCCCTGAGTTCCCACTCTATGAAGACTGGCAAAAGGCGCGTGTGGGCGAAACCAAATACTTTGCAGCGCATGCAGCCGTTAATGGTGGGGTTCCTGTTGTGGGTGGTCGCACCTTTGGCCCTACGGGTAAACAACTTGGAAGTGATCAACGCGTATTAGATTTTATGGACAAGCACATCACGCTGGTTCCAGAAAAAGACAGACACATGTTTTCACCCGCTATTCATGTGACCATGCAAAATGGAACTCGACATTCAGGTGAATATCCATATAGTCGCATGGAGTGGGACTTCCAAACATTGGCAGACAATTTGCAAGCATGCGTACCTGGCTATCCGGGTGGGCAAACCAGCTTTGACAAATTGATCGAAATCACGCGTCAACTCGATACCTTGAAATCAGTTGTGCCCATCATTGAAGCAACAACACCCAAGTAGTTTGAGCATTCGGCGTTGTAGTGGCGAGGGTTTACCTTAGGGACAGTCTTAATTTAATAAATTGACATACATTTCCGTTTAAGTAAACTGCTTAAAAAAATTTATTTCAAGCAAATGAAAATATTATTAATAGGCTTATTGAACGTTATTTATTCACTACTACATACGTTAAATAATTATTTAACGGCGTAGCTCTATTTGGTCAAGGCGGCTTATTTGGTGCATTTGCAATCAGGTGTTAAATTATTTTATGTGTTGATTTTTGGTTGGGTGGGTGTGGTTGCACTCTTTATCTCTAATTTGTATTTGAGTATGCTTGGAATTTTAAAGGGTCAATTCTTATTAATTTTTATCTGCATTTATTACTGCCACGTCATCTTTGGTTGCAATGAAATGCATCAAACATTTTCAAAATATTGAAGAAGAATATTACCAACTATCGGAAAATTTTTTATTCAATATCAGTGTTTTGTATTCTTTATTAAATTCTGTTTGTATTCAACTTGTCATACATTTAGGCGATCCATCCACATCATTGGTTCATGAAATTTTTGTGATGTTTATTGGGGATATGACGGGAATTGCGTTGTTGGCTTTCTTTTTTGTTGTGGTGTACAAATTATTTTTGCTCGATAAAAAAATTGACTAATCTTATTTGGGTGGATACTTGGTATTTGTGCTACTTAATAATGCTCAACCAAGGGTTTTTACTAGGCGACAAAAGAAGTCAATCTTTTCCTTATGTTTATTGTGGTGTCTGTCTGTAGATTGACCATTTGCATAAAAATCTTTAGTATCTGGTTTGCAGATTTTTTTAAGTTCTAACATGATGTATCACTTAAATTTTAAAAAAGCTTTAAAGACTTTGGGCCTTGGATTTATTCTTGCCTCTAACTTGGCTTGGGCGCAATATCCCGAAAAATCAATTCGCATGATCGTGCCGCAAGCCGCAGGCAGTGCAACCGATACGGTCGCGCGAATTTTGGTTTCTGAGTTGGGTCCGATACTGGGACAAACGATTGTGATTGAAAACAAACCAGGTGGTGGTTTCACCATTGGGTTAGATATTGTTGCAAAGGCAGCACCCGACGGATACACGATTGGTATGGGACCGATTGGTGCGATGGCGATTAGCCCCAACATGATGTCTCGTATGCCCTATGACGTTGAAAGAGACATACAGCCTGTATCCATGGTAACTAAAGGGCATTTGTTATTGGCAGTCTCACCGCAACTTCCCATCAACAGTGTGAGTGAACTTATCGCGTATGCCAAAAAAAATCCTGGCAAATTAACTAACGCATCTTCTGCCAATGGCTCACCAGGTCATGTGGGTGGCGAATTGTTTAAGTTGATGTCGGGTACTCAAATTCTTCATGTGCCCTACAAAGGCGGCGCAATGGTCATTAATGACTTGATGGCGGGGCAAGTGGATATGACCTTTGAGAGTTTGAATTCAATTGCGCCGCATGCACGTGCAGGTAAAGTCAAGGCCCTTGCAGTTTCTGGCAGTCGACGCTCACCTGGATTTCCACAAATTCCAACCTTGGCTGAATCAGGCTTAGCGGGTTATGACGCTCCTACATGGACGGGTGTTATTGCTCCGATGGGTTTGCCCAAGCCCATTTTAGAAAAATTAAATGCGGCCATTAATCGCGCAATTCAAACGCCTAACTTCAAAGAAAAATTCAATACGATTGGTGATGAACCCACGGGTGGTACGCCCGAAGACTACGCAGAAGTCATCAGAGCAGAGTTAGCCAAGTGGCGCGACGTTGTCAAAAGATCGGGTGCAAAACTCGATTGAGTTACTCTTATTGCGTTGGAGTTGAATGGGGTAGGATGAGGCTATGAAAATTTTAAGTCTCCTACCTTGGCTCGATTGGTTAGCGTTGGTTTTTTTTGCATCAGCATGGGTTGGCTATGCACAATTTTCCAATCGATGGGCTTCGCGTCGACCATCCATATTGGCTGCTACCAATCGTTTTCGATTACGCTGGATGCAGATGTCACTTTCGCGTGAACCGCGTGTTCTTGACGGAATTATTACCCAGTCACTTTCTAATACTCCCACGTTTTTTTCATCAACAACTATTTTGATTATTGGTGGATTGTTGGCGTTGATGGGCACGACGGACAAGGCTGCAGAGTTGGTTCGCGAAATTCCTTTTTCACAACCGACTCCGATTTTGATTTTTGAATTAAAAATTATTGTTCTCATCACCATTTTTGTTTATGCATTTTTTCGATTTTCTTGGTCTATGCGTCAATACACATGGGTTGCATTAATGATTGGTGCTTTGCCACCGCCCGAATTTTTTCAATTCAATCCCGACTCTAAAAATGACTATGCGGGTAGGATCGCCACGATGACGGGTTTGGCTGCTGAAACATTTAACGATGGATTGCGTTCTTATTATTTTTCATTTGCAGTGATGGGTTGGTTTTTTTCACCGATTGCTTTTGTTGTGACGACTCTATTGATTGTGGCCATTTTGTATAACCGAGAGTTTCAATCGGATGTGTTGGATGTACTCAATGATGGCAAATAAAGTTAACCCATTTGTAAATCTTCTTACAAAATCAAACGAAAAGGAATTAATTCAATGTTGTTGATGGATATCGCCAAGGTGATTAGAAGTAAAAATGCGGGGCCTCGGTGTACAACCTTGGACATCATGTTTGCTTCGATGCAAGACTACGAAACTGTGGTTAATGCCAATCAAATCACTGAATCTCGAATTGCTCAGTTGTATAAACTGCCTGTTGATCAAGTCAAGATCATTAACTATCCCATAGCGATGGCACTCAAGATCGTATTACCCCGAAAAATAACGGCGGGCGATCCAGGCGACAGGGATGTTTATGGCGCGCAACAACATGCAAGACTTTTTAGGATCGAAATATGAACGCCACTGGTTTGTTAATCAAAGAATTTGAAGGCAAAAAAGCCTATCGTCCTTTGCGAATACTCGGGGCTTCGGGGCAACTAGGTTATGGCATTCCTACACCTGCATTTGAGGCGGGTTTGGCAAGAACCCCCGACCTCATTGGTTGCGATATGGGTTCAATAGATATCGGCCCTTATTACTTGGGAAGCGGTCAATTGGCTACTGCGCGGCAGTCGACCAAACGTGATCTCAAAAAAGTGTTGCTTGGCGCGCGCAGGCTCAATATCCCTTTGGTGATTGGTACGGCGGGCTCTGCTGGAGCCAAACCTCATTTAGATACGACGATTGAGCTCATTAGAGAAATCGCAACAGAGAACAAATTGCGATTTCGATTGGCCATTATTCCAGGTGACATCTCTAAAGATGTGGTTGATCAGGCCATCAAAGACGGTCGAGTGGTGGGGATTGATGGTATGCCTGACTTAACTTCACAGGAGCTGTCGCATACAAGCAATTTGGTGGGTCAAATGGGCGCAACATCTTTTCAAGAAGCATTAGCACTTGACATTGATGTTCTTATTTCTGGACGTGCGTGCGATACCGCTATTTTTTCTGCACTACCGATCATGCTTGGATTTCCAATTGGACTGAGTGTTCACATGGCCAAAATTATTGAGTGTGCATCGCTTTGTTGTACGCCCGGTGGTCGCGATACGATTCTTGCAACTTTGTATGCCGATCATTTTATTTTGGAGAGCATGGCACCTCAACGAAAAGCATTACCCATTTCTGTGGCCGCTCACAGTTTGTACGAACAAAACGATCCTTATACGATTATTGAGCCTGAGGGGCGCGTTGACCTCAAGCACGCAACCTATACCCAAGTGGACGATCGTTCAACAAAAATAAGTGGTGCGCAATGGATTGCAGCACCCAAACACACGATCAAGATGGAAGGTGCCAGAAAAGTGGGCGAGCGCGCCATGCTGCTGTGTGGTGCTGCAGACCCTCGTTTTATTGAACAGCACAAACAAATTCTTGCTGATGTATCGGTGGTGGTGAGAGATCTGGTGTGCGAGGACGGCCCCGAAGACTACACATTGTTTTGGCATGTGTATGGAATTGATGGCGTCACTGATCGGCAAGTTGATCAACCACTGCCTGCCGAAATATGTTTGTTGATTGAATGCATTGCGCCCACCATCGATCGTGCCTCGGAGGTTGTTAAAACAATGAAGCAATACTTGCTACACTTTGGTTATGCGGGTCGACTCTCAACTGGTGGCAATTTGGCTTTTCCATTTACACCACCCGAAATTTCTTTGGGTGAGTCTTACAAGTTCAATGTGTATCACATTATGGAAACGCTTGATGGCGAGCGATTGTTTACACCTGAACTGATTGAGTTTCAATAAAAATTTAAATGC
>RFYV01000008.1 GCA_009921265.1 Betaproteobacteria bacterium
ATCCACTCCTGGAAATTCGACGGTTACCCGCCATTAGACCGTTTACACAAAATTCAGTACACCCCCACAACATGGCAACAGTTGAAGATGCTATTAAAGTGGTGCAAGCAATCAATGCCACAAAACTAAGGAGACCACCAAGTTCTCAACCCAAACTCAAGTTGGCAGCCTAATGTGTTTGGCAAGCGTTACTTAAGTGACGCTTGCATTTAGTTAATATCGCTAAGACTTGTGCGACGAGTAGCAACTGAGTACTTGGTCATGGTTTAGTGGTGTTAATGTATGAAAGAGAATTTACAAAAATATTTTAAAAACGTAAATTAAGATTATCAAAGACATTAGTAAAAATCACACAAATTTATTTCTCCAAGCACATTTGCTTAGTCTTAAATTAAGACTAAAATTGTGAGTGAATCAACGCAGTTTAGTGCTTGCAAAACAGCAGTGTGTACGCAAGCAAATTAGCACACAGTTGTACCCAATTCGTTGCACAAAACGTTGCACAATAAATCTTGCCACGCTACAGCACACTGTTTATGGGCGTCTGCAGTGGGTGCGGCGTATTTAAAATCCGCCGCTTTCGTGAATAACGGGCGTACCGGTTTGATTCCGGTCCCGGGCACCATTATTATATTATTTACCCCTTCATACTTGCTCATTCTTTTTACCTTGTTATCATCATGAACCATGACCCGATACACACCACCTTTTGAGATTCACGTCCACGGCGAGGTTCCTTTGCGCGATGACGTCGATGAAGCTCAAATTTCTGAAGCTCTTAAGCCTTTGTGGGCTTATGCAGGTGCGCGTTCAATGTCTGAAGGTGCTTCTAGTTTTTATGAAGAAGAACCAGGCATTCAAATCAAACACCAAGAAGGCGTTTTGCAATTGTGTTGGACGGTACCTGGTGACGAAAATTTCCGACATGTGCTCGATGATGTGTGTATGGGTTTAAACGAAGTGGCCGCAGGAGGTGCTGCTTTAGAAATTACTTTTTACGATACCGAGTTTGAGCAAAGCGAAGAGACCGAAGAGGACGAGTCCCGTGATGATTTTCTAATGGTGTTTGTTGGGCCTACACCTGCAGCCATTATGCAAGTGCAACGTGATTTGCTTATTGAAGATGTGGTGCATTTGATGGAGCGTCACTTTGACGGATCAGAGCTCAACGGCGTTGTTGATGAAATAGACAAACTCTTTGCGCAACGCTTTGATGATTTGGTTAATTCACTTGAATTGGGCAAGCCACCACGCGGTTCCGGTGGTGGCTCTAATGGCGGATCGGGTGGAGGTTCTCACGGTGGCGGGCGCAGACCGCGCCACTTGCATTGATTTAAGCTGCACCCACCTTAATCCCTATAAATTCACCCGTTGCGATTCTTTTTCCCCATTCGGCAGGACCTGTGATGTGTGCACTCGTTCCGCCCGCGTCAACGGCTACTGTTACCGGCATATCAACCACATCAAATTCATAGATGGCCTCCATGCCTAAGTCGGCAAAGCCCACAACTTTTGAATGCTTGATGGCTTTAGATACCAAATAAGCGGCACCACCGACAGCCATTAAATAGGCAGACTTGTGTTTTTGAATCGCAGCAATCGCAGTGAGACCACGTTCTGCTTTACCCACCATCGCAATCAATCCAGTTTCAGCCAACATCATTTCGGTGAATTTATCCATGCGTGTGGAGGTGGTGGGGCCTGCAGGTCCAACGGCTTCATCGCGAACAGGATCAACGGGGCCGACGTAATAAATGATGCGATTGGTGAAGTCAACGGGTAACTTCTCGCCCTTGGCCAGCATGTCTTGAATGCGTTTGTGCGCAGCATCACGTCCTGTCAACATTTTTCCGTTTAACAGCAAAGTGTCGCCAGGTTTCCAACTCGCCACTTCTTGTTTCGTGAGTTTATTGAGATCAACGCGTTTGCTCTTTTGTGTATCGGGTGTCCAATTGACATTGGGCCATGTGTCGAGGCTGGGTGGATCTAAATAAACAGGACCCGAGCCATCCATCACAAAATGTGCGTGACGCGTTGCCGCGCAATTGGGAATCATTGCCACGGGTTTGCTGGCTGCATGGGTCGGGTACATTTTAATTTTGATATCGAGCACCGTGGTGAGTCCACCTAAACCTTGTGCGCCAATTCCTAATGCGTTGACTTTGTCATAAATTTCTAAACGTAATTCTTCGGTCTGTGTGAGTTTTTCGTCTTTGGATGATTTGATTTGTAGTTTATACATATCCAAATCGTCCATCAAACTTTCCTTGGCCATCAGCATGGCTTTTTCTGCTGTGCCACCAATACCAATTCCGAGCATGCCAGGTGGACACCATCCCGCGCCCATGGTAGGCACTGTTTTTAAAACCCAATCCACAATGCTGTCGCTGGGGTTGAGCATGATCATTTTGGATTTGTTTTCTGAGCCACCGCCTTTGGCTGCAACTGTTACTTCTAATTGATTGCCAGGAACCAATTCTGTAAAAATCACAGCAGGAGTGTTGTCTTTTGTATTTTTTCTTGCAAATTGTGGATCGGCCACAATTGATGCGCGCAAAGTATTGTCGGGATGGTTGTAGCCGCGACGCACGCCTTCGTTAATGGCATCTTCTAAACTGCCGCTAAAGCCATCTAGACGCAATCCCATACCCACTTTTAAAAACACATTGACGATACCAGTGTCTTGACACATCGGTCTGTGACCCATCGCACTCATTTTGCTGTTGGTGAGAATTTGCGCAATGGCATCCTTGGCTGCGGATGATTGCTCTCGTTCGTAGGCGCGTGCCAAATGCGTGATGTAGTCTGCGGGATGGTAATAGCTTATGTATTGTAATGCGGCGGCGATGGATTCGATTAAATCGTTTTCTTTGATGATGGTCATGGTGTTGAAGTGTAATGCACGGTTGAGGTGATGAAAATTTGTTAGTGCTGATTGTTATTTGTCATCAGGCGATCGGTGTAAGCAATGGCCATGGCGCTGAGCAAAAATGTGATGTGAATGATGGACTGCCACATCAACACCTTTACATCATAGTTGGCCGCGTTGATGAATGTTTTAAGCAGATGAATGGACGAAATGCCAATAATGGCAGTGGCTAATTTAACTTTTAAAACAGATGCATTGACATGATTGAGCCACTCGGGTTGATCGGGGTGATTTTCCAAATACATACGTGAGACAAATGTTTCATAGCCGCCGATGATGACCATGATGAGTAAATTAGAAATCATCACCACATCGATGAGTGCCAAAACCACCAGCATGATGATGGTTTCATTGAGGCCATTGATCGCAATGTCGGATTTGTAGCCAATGCTACTGATGAGTTCTTGCAAAGCGTTTTGACTGCCAAATGCGGCTTCTAGCAAGTGGATTAATTCCACCCAAAAATGATAGACGTACAAGCCTTGCGCCAAGATCAGGCCTAAATAAAGAGGCAGCTGCAACCAGCGGCTGGCAAAAATGAGTTGCGCCACAAAGTTGGGACGGAGGCCTGGAGGCGGGGATGGAGGAGGGTTAGACATTCTTGCAATCATTAGCACCAAACCCCCGATTCTAGGCAAACCCTGAGGTCCGCGCCACAGCCTTTGTGTAAGCTTAGGCAAAGTCAGTACCTTGTAAGAGCCGCGAGCGACATTTCAGCCCTGACAAAAAATATTTTCCGAGGAGACCCCCCATGAGCACGACCGATACGCCCATTTATCAACCATCTGCGCAATTTGTCCAGCAGGCCACGATTTCGGGCATGCCTGCCTATCTGGCGCTTTGCAAAAAAGCCGAAGACGATTACGAAGGTTTTTGGGCCGATCAAGCGCGTCGTTTGATTTCTTGGAAAAAACCCTTCACCAAAATTTTGAACGAGAGCAATGCGCCATTTTTTAAATGGTTTGAAGATGGCACGCTCAACGCTTCATACAACTGTTTAGATCGACACATCGAAAAAGGTTTGGGTAATAAAACTGCGTTGATTTTTGAAGGCGATGGCGGTGAAGTGACCAAGACCACTTACTCGCAATTGTTGGCGCGCACGTGTCAATACGCCAATGCGATGAAGTCTTTGGGTATTGTCAAAGGTGATCGCGTCATTATTTATATTTCCATGTCCATCGATGGTGTGGCTGCGATGCAAGCGTGCGCGCGCATTGGTGCAACGCATTCTGTGGTGTTTGGAGGATTTAGTGCGCAATCTTTGCGCGATCGCATTGAAGACACCGGATCTAAGTTGGTCATCACGGCTGATCATCAGGTGCGCGGTGGAAAGCTATTGCCTCTTAAATCCATTGTGGATGAGGCTTTGAGTTTAGGCGGATGCGACAGCATCAAGCATGTGATGGTTGTGAAGCGTTCGGGCGCCACTGTCAATATGAAAGCTGAATTTGATGTGTGGACGCAAGATGTGGTCGATCATCAAGCGACGACCTGCGAGCCTGAGTGGGTTGAAGCAGAACACCCATTGTTTTTGTTGTACACATCGGGATCAACAGGCAAGCCCAAAGGTGTTCAACACAGTACAGGTGGTTATTTGTTGCACGCGGCACTCACAACCCAATGGACATTTGATTTAAAAGACAACGATGTGTTTTGGTGTACCGCCGATATCGGTTGGGTCACCGGTCACACTTACATCACTTATGGGCCTTTGGCTTTGGGCGGAACAGAAATTGTTTTTGAAGGTGTGCCTACATTTCCAGATGCAGGACGTTTTTGGAAAATGATTCAAGATCACAAGGTGAGTATTTTTTATACTGCACCTACTGCGATTCGCTCTTTGATTAAGGCGGCTGAAGCCAACGATGCTGTGCACCCAAAGAGTTACAACTTGTCGAGTTTGCGATTGCTCGGTTCGGTGGGTGAGCCGATCAACCCTGCTGCATGGGAGTGGTATCACAAGCATGTAGGCGGTGGTCGTTGTCCAATTGTGGATACATTTTGGCAAACGGAAACAGGCGGTCACATGATCACGCCTTTGCCTGGTGTAACGCCAATGGTGCCTGGTTCTTGCACATTGCCTTTCCCCGGAATTGCTACTGCAATCGTTGATGAAACAGGCAAAGATGTACCTTGGGGTCAAGGTGGTATTTTGGTGGTCAAGCGTCCATGGCCTTCAATGATTCGGAATATTTGGGGAGATCCCGAGCGTTTCAAAAAGAGTTATTACCCCGAAGATTTCAAAGGCAAATATTATTTGGCGGGTGATGGCGCCATTCGTGATAAAAGAACAGGTTACTTCACGATCACGGGCCGCATTGACGATGTACTCAATGTGTCGGGTCACCGCATGGGCACAATGGAAATTGAATCTGCACTGGTGAGTTGCACCGAGCTGGTAGCTGAAGCGGCGGTTGTAGGCAGACCCGACGACACAACGGGTGAGGCTATTTGTGCGTTTGTGGTTTTAAAGCGCTCACGCCCTGTGGGTGAAGAAGCCAAACAAATTGCAAAAATTTTGCGCGATCATGTCGCTAAAGAAATTGGGCCGATTGCAAAACCCAAGGACATTCGATTTGGTGATAATTTACCCAAAACACGTTCGGGAAAAATCATGCGTCGACTGTTGCGATCGGTTGCCAAAGGTGAGGCGATCACACAAGACACTTCTACTTTAGAAAACCCTGCAATTCTCGATCAGTTGTCTGAAAACAATTGATTATTTAAGACTCAAAACCCAAGCAGCCAATTTTTTAGATTCAGCTTCGCTGACTTGAGGATTGGCTGGCATGGGTACAGGTCCCCATGCACCAGACCCACCCTGTATGATTTTTTTGGCGAGATTGTCAGGGGCTGCTTTGTCGGCTGCGTATTTTTTTGCAATATCTTTGTAAGAGGGGCCAACAATTTTTTTATCAACATTGTGACAAGCCATGCAATTTTTGCTGGTGGCCAATGCTTGATCAGCAAATGATGGCGTAATGGCGCAAAAACTTAATGCAGCTGTCAAAAACAATTTCATTTTCAATTCCTTTTAGTAGTTATCTAAAACTGCACCTTTGCTCGCGCTGGATGCATTGAATGCAAATTTGGCCTGAACGCCACGTGTGTAACGAGGTGCAGGAGGAGTCCAGCCTTTTTTGCGATTTGCAATTTCTGATTCTGGCACGTTAAGTTGCAATAACAGTTGATGTGAATCAATAGTAATGGAGTCGCCTTCATGAATAAAAGCAATCGTGCCACCCGCTGCAGCCTCAGGCGCTACGTGACCGACGACCATGCCCCATGTGCCGCCAGAGAATCGACCATCAGTGATGAGACCTACGCTTTCGCCCAGTCCTGCACCAATGAGAGCGCCAGTGGGTGCCAACATCTCTGGCATGCCCGGTCCGCCTTTGGGTCCCAAATAACGCAATACCATCACGTCACCCGCTTTGATTTTGCCGTCCAAAATGGCTTGCAATGCAGATTGCTCATCGTCAAACACGCGTGCGGGTCCAGTCATTACAGGCATCTTAAGACCTGTGATTTTTGCAACTGCTCCTTCGGGTGATAAATTGCCTTTGAGAATGGCCAAATGGCCTTCCTTGTAAAGCGCTTTATCAATGGTGCGAATAACATCTTGATCCGCGCGTGGCACGTCTGGAATATCTTTGAGTGTTTCTGCAATGGTTTGACCGCTGATGGTGAGGCAGTCGCCATGTAACAAGCCAGCGTTGAGCAACACTTTCATGACTTGTGGAATGCCACCTGCTTTGTGTAAATCAACGGCTAAATATTTTCCGCTGGGTTTTAAATCACAAATGACGGGAACTTTTTTGCGCATGCGCTCAAAGTCATCAATGGTCCAATCCACTTGTGCTGAATGTGCTATCGCTAAAAAATGCAACACAGCATTGGTGGATCCACCTGTGGCCATGATGACAGCCACCGCATTCTCTAAAGATTTTTTGGTGACGATGTCACGCGGCTTGATATCTTTTTTAATCGCTTCAATTAAAACTTTAGCCGACTCTTTGGCCGAGTTTTGTTTCTCATCGTGTGGGTTGGCCATGGTGGAAGAAAAGGGCAATGACATCCCTAATGCTTCAAATGCAGACGACATGGTGTTGGCAGTGTACATGCCGCCGCAAGAACCTGTTCCAGGAATAGCGCGCATTTCAATTTCGCGCAAATCGGCATCACTCATTTTGCCCGCAGAATTTTGTCCAACGGCTTCAAACACGCTCACGATATTGAGGTCTTGTCCTTTGTAATGACCCGGTAAAATTGTTCCGCCATAAACATAAATAGCCGGAACGTTGGCGCGCAAGATGCCCATCATGCCGCCGGGCATATTTTTGTCGCAACCGCCCACCACCAACACGCCATCCATCCATTGACCTTGCACGCATGTTTCGATGCAATCGGAAATCACTTCTCGACTGATCAAACTGTATTTCATGCCTTCAGTACCCATGGCCATGCCGTCTGAAATAGTGGGTGTTCCAAATACTTGTGCGTTGCCGCCTGCTTCTTCGATACCTTCAATCGCAGCATCGGCTAATTTTTGTAAACCGCTGTTGCAAGGAGTGATGGTGCTGTGACCATTGGCAACGCCCACCATGGGTTTGCCGAAATCACTTTCTGTGTAACCCATGGCGTAGTACATGGATCGGTTGGGAGCGCGTGATTTGCCTTCGGTGATATTGGCTGAGCGTCGATTGATAGGAATGATTTTTGTCGCCATGATGTGTTTCGTCTGGGATGTTGGAAAAAAACAAGAGTTTAACGCTATGGCACCAGGATGCAGGCACAATGCGAGTCATGCTGACTCATCCTCAATTTAATCCTGTTGCCCTGTCCGTGGGTCCATTGTCCATCCATTGGTATGGCATTACTTACATGGTGGCTTTTTTACTCTTTATGTTGCTGGCTCGTTTGCGTTTGCGTCACCTACCGTGGGCCGATTTGCAAATTCAGGGAAAGTGGGGCGTTCAACAGGCAGAAGATCTCTTGTTTTACGGGGTTTTAGGCGTGGTGTTGGGTGGCCGCGTGGGCTATTGTTTGTTTTATAAATTCGGTTATTACGCAGGCAATCCGATTGAGATTTTTTATGTTTGGCAAGGCGGCATGAGTTTTCATGGCGGTATGTTAGGCGTTATTTTGGCAATGTTTTTTTATGCTTATCGTCAAGGCTTGCCTTGGCTGCAAGTCACCGACTTTATTGCGCCGTGTGTACCCACAGGATTGGCGGCTGGGCGGGTGGGTAATTTTATTAATGGTGAATTGTGGGGGCGCGAGGCCGATCCTTCGTTGCCGTGGGCAATGATTTTTCCGCAAAGCGGATCGATGATCTCAAGGCATCCGTCACAGATTTACCAATTTTTATTAGAAGGCTTGTTGTTGTTTGTTGTGTTGTGGTTCATTGCTCGCAAACCCAAGCCCACTGGATTTGTTTCGGGTGTGTTTTTATTGGGATATGGATGCTTGCGTTTTCTCTCCGAATATTTTCGCGAACCTGATGCACATCTTGGATTGCTCGGTGCGGGTTTGAGCATGGGGCAGTGGTTGTGCGTGCCCATGATTTTGATAGGCGTGGCAATGACCTGGAAATCGCTCAATCCAACAAGGGTTTACCATTAATATTCAAGACGCAGTTGATAGGCAGATAATCAAGCAATGTTAGATTAATTGTTAATTTAATTGTTATCTGACCTCAATTTAAAAGGAGACGAGTATGAGCGGTTTTTTTAGTCGTCGAAATATGTTGCAGTTTGCTGCTGGCGCAATGGCTGTTGGTTCTGCATGGTCTCAAGGCTCATGGCCTAACAAGCCTGTAACGGTTGTAGTTCCATTTCCAGCGGGTGGCGGGACTGATACCTTCGCGCGTCCCATGTCGGCTTCGTTTTCTAAGCTCACGGGCAAGCAACTAATTATTGATAACCGCGGTGGTGCGGGCGGTAATTTGGGTGCGGGTGTTGCTGCCAAAGCCGCCCCTGATGGATACACTGTTTTTATGGGTGCTGTGCATCACTCGATTGCACCATCGATGTATCCCAAACTCGATTACGAACTCGAAAAAGATTTTGTACCGATTGCATTGGTGGCCAGTGTGCCTCAAGTTTTGGTGGTCAATCCAAAAAGTTTTTCTGGTGACTTCAAAGCGTTTTTAGAGACCGTTAAAAAGAGTCCTGGTAAATTCAATTATGGATCCGCAGGTGGTGGTACTTCGCATCATTTAGCGGGTGAATTATTTAAAATTCAAAGCAAAACTTTTATCACGCACATTCCTTATCGTGGTGCAGGTCCTGCATTGCAAGATTTGATTGCAGGCAATGTGGATATGATGTTTGATGGATTAGGTTCATCTGCCGGACACATCAAAGGCGGTCGTATCAAAGCATTGATGGTCTCAGGTAACAAACGCAGTCCAGCTTTCCCCGATGTACCTTGTTCGGCAGAATTGGGTTTCCCCGATTACAACGTGACGACTTGGTATGGTTTGTGGACTCCCAAGGGAACTCCGGCAGATGTGCAAGCGCGCATGATTGAAGAGGTGAAAAAAATTCAAGCCGCTGACGAGATTAAAGCAATTTGGTCCAGCAACGGCGCTGAATTTCCAAGCGTGACGGGCCCGCAATTTGGCACTTTTGTTTCATCTGAAATAAAAAAATGGACAGAAGTGGTCAAAGTTTCTGGCGCTAAACTAGACTGATATTCCAAATATAGAGCGCATCAGGCGCTCTTGTGTTGATACCCTACAAACCATGAACCACAATCTTTTCGTGGCTTTGAGAGCCGCATTCCCCCATGACTTGAAATCAGTCGCCGTCGTAACCGACAACGACCTCAAATACATTTGGCAAGATTTAGAACGCGCTACGGCCATGTTGGCTAATTTGATTGAGCATCTTCAGTTACCAGCGCGTTCGCGCATTGCTGTTCAAGTGGATAAATCGGTTGAAGCCATGATGTTGTATTTGGCCGTGTTGCGAGCAGGCCATGTTTTTTTACCCCTCAATACCGCCTATCAAAGCGCAGAAATCCAATACTTCATTGATAACGCGCAACCTGCTGTTGTGGTGTGTTCAGGAAAAAATTTCAGTTGGGTAAGTAAGATTGCTTTTCAATTGGGCACGCAACACGTGTTCACGCTCAACGATGATCGAACAGGCACGCTACTAGAGCGCGCAGCGCATCACAGCGATCAGCACAAACCCGCAATGTGCGCTGCTGACGATTTGGCTGCGATTTTGTACACCAGCGGTACCACGGGCAGAAGCAAAGGCGCGATGCTCACGCATGATAATTTATTGAGCAATGCAAAAACGCTCAAAGATTATTGGGGTTGGGTACCTGGTGACGTGTTGATTCATGTGTTGCCTATTTTTCATGTGCATGGTTTGTTTGTGGCTTTGCATGGCGCATTGCTCAATGGCTCCAAAATGTTGTGGCACAGCAAATTTGATCCGCAACGCGCTATTGCAGACATGAAACGCGCCACTGTATTTATGGGTGTACCTACTTTGTATGTGCGCATGCTGACTGAAAAAACGTTAACGCGCGAACAACTCAGCCACATGCGTTTGTTTGTTGCAGGATCTGCACCTTTGTTAATTGAAACATTCAAAGAGTGGCAAGACAAAACTGGTCATACCATCTTGGAGCGCTACGGTATGAGTGAGACGGTGATGCTCACATCCAATCCTTATCGTGCCGATGCAAGATACAACAATCAAGAAGAGCGTCGTGGATCAACTGTAGGTTTTCCTTTGCCAGGGGTGAGTCTGCGTGTGCAAGACGACTCAGGCAATCGTTTGGGCGTGGATGAGGTGGGCGGCATTCAAGTCAAGGGCCCTAATATTTTTAAAGGCTATTGGCGTATGTCCGAAAAAACGGCCGAAGAATTTACCACCGACGGTTATTTTAAAACAGGCGATGTGGGTGCTACCGATGCGCGCGGTTATGTGCGCATTGTGGGTCGCAGCAAAGACCTCATCATCAGCGGTGGTTACAACGTTTACCCTGCGGAAATTGAAGGCTGTATCAATGAGATGTCAGGTGTTGCAGAAAGCGCATTGATTGGCGTTGCGCATCCTGATTTTGGTGAAGTGGGTGTGGCGGTGATAATTGCAAAGCCTAAGGCACAGGTTTCTGCCGACGCAGTCATTGCAGACCTTAAATCTAAATTGGCCAATTTTAAAATTCCCAAAAAATGTTTTGTGGTTGATGAGTTGCCCCGCAACACCATGGGCAAAGTGCAAAAGAATTTATTGCGCGATCAATACAAAGATTTGTTTAAAGTTTGATGCTTTGATATCGAAGGTTGCAGTTGACCTTCATCCGAGTCGTCTGTTTCTGGCACCAATTAAACAGTCCGCAAAATCGGCCTTGGCATCGCGCCAAATAAAAAGTGCTTCTTCTACATCAGACTCATCTTCGAGTTGAACGTCAATTGCGTCTAGTAAGCCTGAAATCGTCTGCAGCAGTTGTATTTTTGTTAAGCCATATAGACTGCGTAATACCCACTCTGTTTCCAGTAAAACCAATTGGTTGATAAAAACACTTTTGCCGTTTGCGAGTTCACGCTTTATTAGTTTGCGAGCTTTGTTAAATTGTTCTTTTCCATCTCGTATTAAAAAGCGAACGAGGACGTTAGTGACAATACCTAGCATTAGCGTGACAATTGTTTCACTGAAAGAGATTTTCTCCCCATTTTATGACGAGAGCCCGCAAGGTTCAACACACTCTTGGTTTTAAGTCGCATGACAACTGTGTGATCGGGCATTAATGTAAAAGTCATGCGGTCTCCTGCGTTTATAGAAAAACTGTCTCGAATGTTTTTTGGAATAGTCGTTTGACCTTTGCTCGTGATGGAGGCTTCGTTTGACATGCGATTTCTCTATTTCCTAAGGGATTGGCAAATCGTTGAATGGTGCCAAAGATTATGGCGTTTTTTTGATTTCTCGTGCAAGCGTTTCGCTCAACTCAATCACCGCCATCGCGTAATAACTGCTCCAGTTGTAGCGCGTGATCACATAAAAATTGTCGGTACCAATCACATAACTGGGCGTTGCGCCACCATTGTGTAATTCCACTAATGCCAGAGGCCCCACATGTTGTTGTCCTCTTTCTTCAATCAACGCGCCTTTGGTTTTTAAATCGGCCACAGAAAAACTCGGCAAAATATCGGGCACCAACAAATCATCCAAATCTTTTTCTTTGGATTGCAAGTCAACGGCGTAATGAGTAGGCATGCCTGTTTTCCAGCCAAAAGATCGAAAATAATGAGCGACTGAACCAATCGCATCAGTGGTGTTTTTAATCAAGTCAATATGACCGTCGCCGTCAAAGTCCACTGCAAATTGCGCCCAACTCGATGGCATGAATTGTGGCAAGCCCATAGCGCCTGCATAGCTACCTAAAATTGGTTTTTTGGTGAGCTCTTTGCGCATCTGTATTAAAAAATAACCCAACTCTTTTTGAAAAAATTCACGCCGCTCTTGCGCGCGTGGATGCGCTTCAGGAAAATGCAAACTCAATGTGGTGAGTGCATCAATTACGCGATACGCGCCCATGTGTTGGCCATATAAAGTTTCAACACCCAAGATGGCAACAATCAAACTCGCAGGCACACCATAAGTGGCTTGTGCTTTGTCAAGTGTGGATTGATGGGAATTCCAAAACGCAACACCTGCGGCAATGCGTTTGGGTTCAATAAACCGTTCGCGGTACGCTGCCCAGTTTTTGGCTTGCGCAACGGCAGGGGGCAGTACCAACTGAGGAATCGCTGGCGCAAAACGAGCGTGTGCGATTTGGTATTGAGTCCAAACCAGCGGCAATTGATGTTTATCCGCCAGTTGTTTGGCTAAAGCCATCGCGTCTTCTCGTTGACCAAATGCCTTGCCCATGATGACGCGATGCGCCTTGGCCTTGGCGCGGTGTTTGTCACTTGCTACTGCGCCCGCCGTCGTGGCGTGTAACAAGCCCAAGGCGATTAAAAAAAATAAGCGGATCAAATACTGCATAGATGCTTAAGTGTAATCAATTGAAAGTTGGATGTCACACGCAAGCCATGGTAAGCTAAAAGCATGAGTGAATTGGAAGAATTATTAAGCCAATTGTTTGGGCCCTCGCCAGTGGCGAGATGGATTTTATTTACCATTGTTTTTTTACGCATCGGTGCGAAAATTTTCGTTTGGATCAAACCACGCCATCAAAAAATTCACCATGCTGAAAAAACATTGTCCTGGTTAGTGTGGTTGTTGGTTTTTTTGTGGATTATTTATTTGGCGCAACCCTTGTTGATCGAACTCGAGCGCATTCAAATTCACTTTGGCAAATTGCGCATTGACATGAGAACCATCATCGAAGCCTTGATTGCGTCTGGCTTGGTGATGGGCTTGAGTTTGTGGTTGGCTTCTGCCATTGAGACCCGATTGCTCGCTCGTGTGTTTGATGATTTATCCATTCGCCAAGTGGCGGCCAATGTGCTACGCACGGCTTTATTGGCGATGGGTTTTTTTATTTCGTTGTCGCTGGTGGGTGTTGATCAAACTGCTTTGTCGGTGCTCGGTGGAGCGCTGGGTGTGGGCTTAGGTTTGGGTTTGCAAAAACTCGCCGCCAACTATGTGAGTGGCTTTGTGATTTTGTTAGAACGATCGGTACGTATTGGTGACCACGTCAAGGTTGATCACTTCGAAGGTTGTGTCACTGATATCAAAACTCGATTCACAGTAATTCGAGACGCAGGTGGCAAAGAGTCGATTGTGCCCAATGAATTTTTACTTACTAATCGAATTGAAAATTTCACATTGCATTCATCCAATGTGGTGATTAATGCCAAATACATGGTGTCGCATCAACAAGATGCGCATCGCGTACAAGCTTTGTTAATCAATGCCGCTTTATCTGTTGATGATGTTTTAAAAACGCCATTGCCTGCTGCGCATCTAACGCAGGTGGCGCTCGAAGGGCTCGAGTTCCAATTGTCTTTTTGGACCGATGAGCCCGAGCGCGGTAACACCACTTTGCGCTCTAAGGTTAATTTGGCAGTTTTGGACGCTTTGCGCCTGGCCAAGATCCCCTTGGCCGTTCACCACCGCGACATCCAAATGGGCAGCTAGGGTCTCAGGGCGCAGGATGTAGCCCTTTGAATTACTTTTTCTCTGGTGCTCTCTATTAAGATTGTGATTGCAAAAAAGAACGACCATTCGAATATCGACTGTGTTCGTTCTACAATATGACGTTTACGTTAACGTCAATCCATTTCCATCAGGAGTTAATTCCATGAAGGTCCTTGTGCCTGTCAAACGCGTTGTGGACTACAACGTCAAAGTGCGCGTCAAATCCGATCAAACGGGTGTTGATATTGCCAACGTCAAAATGAGCATGAATCCATTTGATGAAATCGCTGTTGAAGAAGCGGTTCGTTTAAAAGAAAAAGGTTTGGTCACCGAAGTGATCGCCGTATCTTGCGGTGTTGCGCAATGCCAAGAAACTTTGCGCACAGCGATGGCGATTGGCGCAGACCGTGGCATCTTGGTTGAAACCACAGAAGAACTTCAACCCTTGGCTGTTGCCAAATTACTCAAAGCATTGATTGACAAAGAACAACCCAGCTTGGTCATTTTGGGCAAGCAAGCCATCGACGATGATTGCAATCAAACGGGTCAAATGCTTGCCGCATTGGCCGATTGGCCGCAAGCCACATTTGCATCCAAGGTTGAGCTCACAGCAACGAGCGTTAACGTGACACGCGAAGTCGATGGTGGATTAGAAACATTGGCGCTGACATTGCCCGCTATCATCACCACCGACTTGCGATTGAATGAACCTCGCTACGTGACTTTGCCCAACATCATGAAGGCCAAGAAAAAACAACTCGACAACTACAAGCCCGAAGACTTGGGTGTGAATGTCGCGCCTCGCATCAAAACACTCAAAGTCACAGAGCCACCCAAGCGCAGTGCAGGTATCAAGGTTGCCGATGTCGATGCATTGGTCCATCAACTCAAAAATGTTGCAAAGGTGATTTGAAATGACAACATTGGTTATTGCTGAACACGACAACGATTCGATCAAGCCCTCCACACTTAACACCATTACAGCCGCTTTGGCGTGTGGTGGAGGCCTTCATGTATTGGTTGCAGGCCATCAAGCAGAGGGTGCAGCCAAAGCTGCTGCATCCATTGTAGGTGTCTCTAAGGTATTGCATGCAGATTCAATTGCGTTGGAGCATGCATTAGCAGAAAACATCGCATCTCAAGTGGTGGCGATTGCAAACAACTACACGCACATTTTGTTTCCATCCACTGCAGGCGGTAAAAACGTGTCACCACGCGTTGCAGCCAAATTGGATGTGGCACAAATTTCTGACATCACAAAAGTTGAATCGCCAGACACTTTCGAGCGTCCCATCTATGCAGGTAATGCGATCGCAACTGTGCAATCAAGTGACGCGATCAAAGTCATCACTGTTCGTACCACAGGTTTTGATGCGGCGGCAATAACCGGTGGTTCTGCGTCGATTGAATCAATTACTGCCACTGCTGACAGCGGTAAAAGTAAATACATGGGTAGTGAGATTGCAAAAAATGACAGACCCGAACTCACGGCTGCAAAAATCATCGTCTCTGGTGGTCGCGCATTAGGCAGTGCAGAAAAGTTTTCAGAAGTGATCACGCCCTTGGCCGACAAACTCGGCGCAGCGATGGGTGCGAGTCGTGCAGCGGTGGATGCAGGTTATGCACCCAACGATTGGCAAGTGGGTCAAACCGGAAAAATCGTTGCACCACAGTTGTATGTGGCGTGCGGCATTAGCGGTGCAATTCAACACTTGGCGGGTATGAAAGACAGCAAGGTCATTGTTGCTATTAACAAAGATCCTGAAGCGCCTATTTTTAGCGTTGCTGATTTTGGTTTGGAAGCAGACTTGTTTCAAGCCGTTCCAGAATTGGTATCCAAACTTTGATCAAGTAAGGCTGTTATGAGTTACATCGCGCCCGTTAAAGATATGATATTTAACATGGTGCATCTGGCCAATTTAGAGCAGATAGCACAATTGCCTGCGTTTGCAGATGCGGGTGTAGATACAGCTCAAGCTGTTTTAGAAGAGTGTGCAAGGTTTAATCAAGACGTGGTGGCACCTCTCAATTGGGCGGGCGACACCAAACCATCTTTTTTTAAAGATGGACATGTCACCACATCGCAAGGTTTTAAAGCGGCGTATCAACAATATTCAGAAGGTGGATGGCAAGGCTTGCAACACCCCGTTGACTTTGGTGGACAAGGTTTACCCAAAACAATTGGTGCGGCGTGTGTAGAAATTCTTAACTCTGCCAATCTGAGTTTTGCATTGTGTCCATTGCTCACCGATGGTGCGATCGAAGCCTTGATCACTGCAGGTAGTGATGATCTCAAATCCATTTATCTAGAAAATTTGGTGAGTGGCAAATGGACAGGCACGATGAACCTCACTGAGCCACAAGCGGGCTCTGATTTGTCGATGGTGCGTTCGCATGCAGAACCTCAAGTCGATGGTACTTACAAAGTATTTGGCACCAAAATTTTTATCACCTATGGTGAGCACGACATGGCAGAAAACATCGTGCATTTGGTGTTGGCACGTGTCACAGGGGCACCCGATGGTGTCAAAGGCATTAGCTTATTTGTAGTCCCCAAATTTTTAGTTAAGTCCGATGGATCGGTAGGTGCGCGCAACGATGTGCATTGCGTCAGCATCGAACACAAGATGGGTATCAAAGCCAGCCCCACAGCTGTCTTGCAATATGGCGATCACGGCGGTGCTGTGGGTTATTTGGTGGGACAAGAAAATCGTGGACTCGAATACATGTTTATCATGATGAATGCCGCGCGTTATGCAGTCGGTGTGCAAGGTATTGCTGTGGCCGAACGGGCCTATCAAAAAGCCACGCAATATGCGCGTGATCGTGTGCAATCAAGACCCGTTGATGGATCGATTAAAGATGCGGCGCCCATCATTCATCACCCCGATGTGCGACGCATGCTGATGACTATGCGTGCTTACACCGAAGGTTGTCGTGCCATGGCCAGTGTGGCTGCATCGGCCTATGACGCCTCGCATCACCACCCCGACGCAAGCACGCGTCAACAAAATTTGGCCTTCTATGAATTTTTAGTGCCCTTGGTGAAAGGTTTTAGCACCGAGATGAGTTTGGAGGTCACATCATTGGGCGTGCAAGTGCACGGTGGTATGGGCTTCATTGAAGAAACAGGTGCCGCGCAGTATTACCGTGATGCAAAAATATTAACCATCTATGAAGGTACAACTGCGATTCAGGCCAATGATTTGGTGGGGCGTAAAACCTCGCGTGATGGTGGCAACACAGCCAAAGCCATCGCCGCGCAAATTGCCAATACAGAATCTGAATTAAAAAAACAAAACAGCGCGCATGCGCTTGCTGTTGCAAAAAAATTAGGTGCAGCATGCCAAGCGTTTGAAGAAGTGGTTGATTTTATTGTTGCTAATACAAGTTCTAACCCCAATGCGGCATTTGCAGGCAGCGTTCCTTATTTGATGTTGGCTGGCAACTTGATGTCGGGATGGCAATTGGCGCGCGCATTGTTGGTGGCAGAAGAAGCTGTTGCAAAAGGCGAGGACGTACCTTTTATGCAAGCCAAAATTTGTACAGCTCGTTTTTATGCAGATCACATCTTGAGTAAAGTCCCAGGTATGCGAGACGCCATTGTTGACGGCGCTGATAGTGTTACATCCATGGCTCTCGAATCTTTTTAATTCATCATGTCTAAACTTCCAGCTGTTTTACAAAACCTATCTTTTCCCGTTATTGGGTCGCCCCTTTTTATTATTAGCAATCCCAAATTGGTGATTGCGCAATGCAAAGCAGGTGTGATAGGTTCTATGCCCTCGCTCAATTCGCGTCCTGCGTCTCAGTTGGATGAATGGTTGGCAGAGATCACAGAAACTTTGGCAGCGCACAACAAAGCGCATCCCGAGCAAACTGCAGCGCCATTTGCCGTCAATCAAATTGTTCACAAAAGCAATGATCGACTCGAGCACGACATGGCGATGTGCGTGAAGTACAAAGTTCCTGTGATCATCACATCATTGGGTGCACGAGAAGAAGTCAATCAAGCCGCGCACAGTTATGGAGGTGTTGTATTGCACGACATCATCAACAACAAGTTTGCACACAAAGCGATTGAAAAAGGTGCCGATGGTTTGATTGCGGTGGCCGCAGGAGCGGGTGGGCACGCAGGCGTTAAAAGCCCGTTTGCATTGATTCAAGAATTGCGCGAATGGTTTGACGGCCCGATTGCATTAAGCGGATCGATTTCAACGGGCGGTGCTATTTTGGCGGCTCGTGCGATGGGATCTGATTTTGCATATATCGGTTCTGCTTTTATTGCTACCGATGAAGCGCGTGCACAACCCGAATACAAGCAATGCATTGTTGACTCCACATCAGACGATATTGTTTACAGTAATTTATTTACAGGTGTGCATGGTAATTATTTGGCCCAATCGATTCGCAATGCAGGATTAGATCCTGAGCATTTACCCGAGAGTGATCCGAGTGCAATGAATTTTGGTGGCGACGCCAAAAAAGCATGGAAAGATATTTGGGGTTGTGGTCAAGGCATTAGCGCCGTTAAATCGGTGATGCCTGCCGCAAAATTGATTGCGCGACTCAAGCAAGAATATGAACTTGCTTTGAAGCGCGTGAATACAAAAAATTAATCTAAAAAATTAACGATAAATACCAGGTGGCGTACCGTACACCGAGCTATTGGCGGGTGGTGTTGGATAGCCAGAATAATTGGATGGCATCACAGGCGTTACATTGACTCTTAAATTAGGTCCAGGGTCTTGTGGCATTTGTGCAGAATATTGTTTACCCGCGTACTCATAAACCACTTGATAGCCCGCTGTGCGGGGCTCATACACCATTTGATTAGAGCAACTTTGAACGTTGTGAACTTCGGGAGGAGATGCGCCTTCTACTTTGTCACCCAAAATGGCGCCGCCAAAAATACCCAGAATGGTGGCCGCTGTACGACCGTCACCTTTGCCGATGTTGTTACCCACTGCGCCACCTGCAATAGCGCCCATGAGGGCGCCTGCGCCTGATTTTTGAGTGCGAGCTTCGACTTGCGTGGTGTTGCACACTTGTTTGTTAACCGCGACTTGTTGAATGATGGCTGTAGAGGAGATGACACGCGCCAAATCTTCTGCAAAAGCATTGTGACAAACCAGTAAAAGAGCAGATGTGCCCCAAAAAGATAAACGAGTATGTTTCATTGGATGACCCTTATAAAATAAATAAACAATGAGTGCTCAACGTTGTGAGTGGCTACCTGGTTGACAATAGAGTCCGCTTTCAACTTTTTGCTTCAGCCGCTATTTTGCACTGATTAAGGCCTTTCGTCTAACAGGAATATTTAATTAATGAATTTGTCTAAATGGCTCGAACACTGCGAGCGTAACCATCCTGTCACCATTGATATGGGGCTCGAGCGTGTGAGCACTGTTGCCCAGCGCATGGGCCTCCAATTTCAATGCCCTGTTTTTACAGTGGCTGGTACCAATGGAAAAGGCTCGACATGCGCGATGCTCGAAGCCATTTTGCAAGAGTCGGGTTATCGAACAGGCGTTTACACATCACCACACCTGGTTCATTTTGAAGAACGTTGTCGCATTCGTGGAGAGATTGTCCATCAAAAAATTTTGTTGCCGCATTTTCAAAAAGTTGAAGACGCCAGACAAGATACAACGCTTTCTTATTTTGAATTTACAACATTGGTGATGTTGAGTGTGTTATCGCTCAGTGAGTTAGATGTGGTGATTTTAGAAGTTGGTCTCGGTGGGCGTTTGGACGCGGTCAATATCATCGATACCGATTGCGCCATCATCACCAGTATTGATATCGATCATGTGGAATATTTGGGCCCTAATCGCGAATTGATTGGCAAAGAAAAAGCGCACATCATGCGTGCAAATAAGCCCGCGATTGTGAGCGACCCCGTGCCGCCAGAAAGCATCGTGAATTACGCACAATACATTCAAGCCGATGTCTGGTTGGTGGGGCGCGACTTTAATGTGTCGGGCGATCAACAACAATGGGCCTGGACAGGGCGGGGTAGACGTTATGGAGGCATGGCGTACCCCGCATTAAGAGGTGCCAATCAACTCATCAATGCATCAGGTGTATTGGCCGCATTAACAGCGATGCGAGATGTGTTGCCTGTGTCTGCGCAAGCGATTCGCAATGGATTGGCCTTGGTGCAATTGCCTGGACGTTTTCAAATCATTCCCGGTCAACCCACTTTGGTATTGGACGTGGCACATAACCCGCACGCGGTTGCAACGCTCACTGAGAATTTGGATGCGATGGGTTTCTTTCCAACCACTCATGTGGTGATGGGTGCGATGGCCGACAAAGACGTAGGCGTGATGTTGCAACGCTTGTCGCCCTTGGTGCAGCATTGGTATTTTTGTGATTTGCCAACGCCCAGAGCCTTGAGCGCGGATCAATTGCTCGCGCATTGGCAAAATCTGCCGCGTCGAGCCCCCGATCAAAAGGCAAGCACCTACGCCAATCCCCAAATCGCGCTAGACGCCGCTGTGGCAGCTAGCGACCCCGCTGATAGAATCGTTGTGTTTGGCTCCTTCTTCACCGTAGGGGGCGTGCTCGGTCAAGGTGTACCTCGACTGAATGCGCCCCATCTGCGAACTTGAGTCCCGTTTGATTGATTCATCGCATGGCTTTTTTTAAACCCCGCAAAAATTCACAGTCCGAAGACAACGCATCCGAATTAACGGAGACTCCCACTATCGCTGCCTTGCGTTTGCGCGCACGACAACGACTCATTGGTGCGTCTATCTTAGTGCTTATTGCCATCATTGGTTTTCCTTTGTTGTTTGATACGCAACCCCGACAGGTTGCGTTGGATATCAAAATCAATATACCCGACAAAGATAAAGTCAAAGCCGATACACCCGTTCAAGCCGTTCCACCTTCTACGCCTATTGCACCTTTATCTCCAAGTGTTGCAGATACGCCTCTTGCAAGCACAGAAAAGGCAACACTCAAGCCCGAACCGATCGAGGAAATATTGCCCCCGCGCAAAGAAGAAAAACCTGCAGCCGATAGCAAAGATTCTGCACCACGATTTATTGTTCAAGTGGGTGCGTATGCAGATGAGAGCAAAGTGAGAGACGTGCGAGGCAAATTAGAAAAAGCAGGTTTTAAAACTTATACGCATGTTGCAGAAACAAAAGAAGGAAAACGAACGCGTGTTCGCATCGGGCCTTTTGACAACAAAGATGAGGCGCAAAAAACCATTGACAAAATAAAAGGCCTGCAATTGCAAGCCGTTATTTTGACACTCTGACAATGAATCCACTCGATTGGTTTTTATTGGTTGTGGTGGGCGTCACTGTTTTGATGGGATTGATGCGCGGACTCATCAAAGAAGTAATCTCACTCTTGGGTTGGTTTGCAGCGTTTATTGTTTCGCCCATGTATGCACACCCACTGGGTATGTGGTTGCCCATGCAAGGCGCGAGCGAACAATTGAGAGAGTGCGTCGGGTTTTTGTTGATTTTTGTGGGCGTGTTAATCGTTGCTTCTTTTTTAGCAATGGTGATTAAAAAAATGGTTTCAGTAGTTGGTTTGGGTTTGGTCGATCGTTTGTTTGGCGCTGTTTTTGGATTGTTGCGTGGCGCACTCATCATTGCAGTGGCGATGGTCGTCATCAAACTCACACCCTTGCAAAACATGAAAATGTTGCAAGAGTCCAAAGGCATTCAACTCGCAGCTCAGGTCATGGCATGGATTAAGCCCTGGGTTCCCTCCGATTTAGGAAAGTTTGTGGTCTTATGTGTGGAATCGTCGGCATAGTCAGTCAATCGCAAATTAATCAACTCATCTATGACGCGTTGTTGCTCTTGCAACATCGTGGACAAGATGCGGCAGGTATCGTCACGCAACTTGATCAAAAGTTTTTTATGCACAAAGCCAAAGGTATGGTGCGTGATGTGTTTAGAACGCGCAATATGCGTGCATTGCCAGGCAACATTGGTTTGGGTCAAGTGCGTTATCCCACAGCGGGCAATGCCTTTAGCGAAGATGAAGCGCAACCTTTTTATGTCAATGCGCCGTTTGGTTTGGTATTGGTTCACAACGGCAATCTTACCAACGCGCATTTACTTAAAAAAGAATTATTCAACACCGATCACCGTCATATCAACACCGATAGCGATTCAGAAGTGTTGCTCAATATTTTGGCGCATGAACTAGAGCGCACCACGCGTGGACTTCCACTGTCCTCCAAAGATGTGTTTGCAGCCGTTCAAGGCGTTCACAAACGTATCAAAGGTTCTTATGCGGTGATTTCATTGATCGCGGGACATGGTTTGTTGGCCTTTCGCGATCCCTTTGGAATTCGGCCTTTGTGCCTTGGTCAAGGTGCTGATGGCACTTGGATGTTGGCCAGTGAGTCGGTTGCATTAGAAGGAACGGGTCATCGATTTGTACGCGATGTGGTGCCAGGTGAGACCATCTACATCGATGAATCGGGTCAACTACATGCCATGCAATGCGCACAGAACCCATCGCTTAATCCTTGCATTTTTGAATTTGTTTATTTGGCCAGACCCGATTCCACCATGGACGGTATTTCTGTTTATCAAGCGCGTCTCAACTTGGGTGAAACATTAGCCAAGCGCGTTGTGTCTACGGTTCCTCCGCAAGACATTGATGTGGTGATTCCGATTCCAGAATCTAGCAGACCCAGTGCAACGCAACTCGCGCATTTGTTAGGTAAACCCTATCGCGAAGGCTTTGTTAAAAATCGATACGTAGGTCGCACCTTCATCATGCCAGGTCAAGCGGTCAGAAAAAAATCCGTTAGACAAAAACTCAATGTGATTGCGAGTGAATTCAAAGATCGCAATGTGTTGTTGGTTGATGATTCGATTGTTCGTGGCACAACAAGCCATGAAATTGTTCAAATGGCACGCGATGCAGGCGCCAAAAAAGTATATCTAGCCAGTGCGGCACCGCCCGTGCGTTTTCCTAATGTGTATGGCATTGATATGCCAACGCCCGAAGAATTGGTCGCATTCAATCGCTCGGTTGAAGAGGTGAGGCAAATCATTGGATGCGATGCGCTCATCTATCAAGATGTGGATCAAATGAAAGACGCTGTGAAGCGCGCAACCTGCAGTGCTTCACCTCAACTCAATGGATTTGATGCCTCTTGTTTTGACGGTGTTTACATCACTGGCGATGTGACTCAACAAGATATTTTTCGTATGAACGAGCAGCGCGTGAATGTTGAAGAAGCAGACACAGACAACTCGCGCTTGGCATTGCCCAATGCGAGCGAATGAAAGTAAAGAGATGACTCAAAAACCTTTGCCACCCCATTTACACATTGATACCCTGGCTGTTCGCGCAGCAGTGGATAAATCACAGTATGGTGAAAATTCCGAAGCCATATTTATCACATCAAGCTTCACGCAGCCCGATTGTGAAACGGCGGCCAGACGTTTTGCGGGCGAAGAAGACGGTTACATCTACTCTCGCTTTACCAATCCCACCGTTGCATCCATGGAAAAAAGATTGGCCGCACTCGAAGGCACAGAAGACTGCATCGGTACATCAAGTGGCATGGCTGCTGTTTTGCTTTTGTGCATGGGCCTGCTTAAAAGCGGCGATCACGTGGTGTGTTCGCAATCGGTGTTTGGCTCCACCATCAAACTCATTGCTTCCGAGTTTGGAAAATTTGGCGTGCAAAGCACTTTTGTTTCGCAAACCGATTTATCTGCTTGGAAAAAAGCCATTCAACCTAACACGCGTTTGTTCTTTGCAGAAACACCCACCAATCCACTGACTGAGGTGTGCGACATCGCTGAATTGGCTGCAATTGCGCACGACGCCAAAGCATATCTAGCTGTCGACAATTGTTTTTGTACGCCTGCATTGCAAAGGCCTGCACAAATGGGCGCCGACATCATTGTGCATTCAGGTACCAAGTATTTAGATGGACAAGGTCGCGTGGTGGCTGGCGCGTTGTGCGCATCGCACGACATGATCAAAAATAAATTTATTCCTGTGATGCGCAGTGCAGGTATGAGCTTGTCGCCATTCAATGCATGGGTTGTTTTAAAAGGTTTAGAGACGCTCAGCATTCGCATGCAAGCGCAGTCTGCCAATGCATTGCAGTTGGCTACATGGTTAGAGACTCATCCACAGGTCAAGCGTGTGTATTACCCAGGCCTAGCCAGTCACCCCCAACACGCATTGGCCATGCAACAACAATCAGGTGTGGGTGGTGCTGTGGTGTCATTTGATGTGACAGGACAAGACTCACGTGCCCATGCGTTTCATCTGATTGATAGCACGCAACTCATGTCAGTCACTGCCAATTTGGGCGATGTTAAAACCATCATCACGCATCCTGCAAGTACTTCGCACGGTCGACTCACCGAGGAACAGCGATTGGCTGCGGGCATTAAACAAAGTTTGGTTCGTGTGGCGGTTGGTTTAGAGCACATCGAAGATTTAAAAACAGATTTATTGCGCGGCCTCGAAACTTTATGACAACCCCTGTTCGTACGCGCTTTGCGCCATCCCCAACGGGATTTATTCACTTGGGCAATATTCGCTCGGCTCTTTACCCATGGGCTTTTGCAAAATCGCAAGGTGGCGTTTTTATTTTGCGCATCGAAGATACCGATTTAGATCGATCTTCACAAGAGGCCGTGGATGTGATTTTGCAAGGCATGACTTGGTTGGGACTCAATCCCGATGAAGGTCCGTTTTATCAAATGCAACGCATGGATCGTTACCGCGAAGTGCTGGCGCAAATGCGTGAAGCAGGGCATGTGTACCCTTGTTATGTGAGCGTGCAAGAACTTGACGTTTTGCGCGAACAACAAATGGCCGCCAAAGAAAAGCCGCGTTACAACGGCGTGTGGCGCCCCGAGCCAGGGAAAACGCTGCCACCAATTCCTGAAGGTGTGAAACCCGTTTGGCGTTTTAAAAATCCCATCGGTGGTGTGGTTGCATGGGACGACAAGGTCAAAGGTTTGATCGAAATTGCCAATGCGGAACTTGATGACTTGGTGATTGCAAGACCCGACGGCACGCCCACCTATAATTTTTGTGTCGTAGTGGATGACATCGATATGGCCATTACGCATGTGATTCGTGGCGATGATCATGTTAATAACACGCCTAGACAAATTAATATTTTTAAAGCATTGGGCAAAGAGCCCCCTGTATATGCGCATTTGCCAACCGTGCTCAATGAGCAGGGCGAAAAAATGAGCAAACGCAACGGCGCAAAACCTGTTACGCAATATGAAATAGAAGGTTATTTGCCTGACGCAATGGTGAATTATTTGGCGCGACTCGGTTGGAGCCATGGCGACGATGAAATTTTTTCTCGTGAACAATTTTTGAATTGGTTCAACTTGGATCATTTAGGGAAAAGCGCTGCACAATTTGATGAAGCCAAGTTGCGTTGGGTCAATGCACAACACATCAAAGCAATGCCCGATGCGCAATTGGCGTCCTTAGTAGATGCGATATTGAAACAACATGGCATCAACACGGATCAACGTTTGCGAGGCATTTGTGGTTTATTTAAAGATCGATGCGACACCACCATTGCATTGGCCGATTGGGTGCAATGTTTTTATACCGACGTGAAACCTGATGTGCAAGAGTTCAATAAACACATAACGGATGCGGTAAAACCCGCCATTGCAACGCTTCAACATAAATTAAATGATTGCGAATGGACTGCGGCGGCGATAGCTGTTGTGATCAAGGAAGTGCTTGAAATGCACTCGCTCAAAATGCCGCAATTGGCCATGCCCGTTCGAGTTTTGGTGCTCGGAACGCCCCAAACACCATCGCTCGATGCCGTGTTGGCCTTGTCAGATCGCGCAATGGTGATCGCGCGGCTTCAAATCGCCTAAAAAGTTGGTTATAATCTTCTGTTCGACACCCTCTTTGGGGGGTATAGCTCAGCTGGGAGAGCGCTTGCATGGCATGCAAGAGGTCAGCGGTTCGATCCCGCTTACCTCCACCACAAGTGTCGAAACGTCCAGGATATGACCCTATCGTCTAGAGGCCTAGGACATCACCCTTTCACGGTGAGTACCGGGGTTCGAATCCCCGTAGGGTCGCCAAGTTGCTTGCACTTGGTTGTCTTTCGAAAGAAATGCAGCAAAAGCAGCACCACGCGGAGTGGTAGTTCAGTTGGTTAGAATACCGGCCTGTCACGCCGGGGGTCGCGGGTTCGAGTCCCGTCCACTCCGCCATGTTACGCAAAATGAAAGGGTTACAAGCCTCGGTTTGCAACCCTTTTCGTTTTTTATCACGGATAGATCTTCAATAAAAACCCATCAATCGCCTTGGAAGCCTCCAACGATGCATGACTTTGTGTATGCGAGCAGCCATCCTTTTCATGATGAATAAACAGCATGGGAAAATTGATAGGCGCTTCAAAATAAGATTCATTGCGAATGCCGCTTGCAATCATTCCTGAAATTAAATCTGTTTTGTTATTTTTCTTTGAGTATTTAAAAAATTCAGTCAAGCTGATGCCGCCATTGCTGTGTCCCATTAACCAAATGGGAAGACCAGTTTTTTCTTTGTAGTAACGAATCGTGCTTTCAATGCGAATCAAATGGTCTGAAGCGGCGCGTGCAGAAGGGTAATATTGATTGGGTGAGAGCTCGGTTGGGCTGTCTAACAATACCACGTCATATTTACCACTTGTGAGGCTTGGGTTGGTGAGTCTTTTTAGCATTTGAAAGAAATAATAGGGATGATCGATTTGATCCTCTTTAAAACCAATGCGCCCTTCGCCGCCCGGTATAAAAATAATAAGAGCTTTGGAGTCTTTTCCTTGCCAATACATTGTGAGGGATGGACTTGAGTTGCACAAGAAGCATTTTTCAATCGGTTGTATAGGAATGATTTGCGCTTGTATGTGTGTTGCAATAAGCAAAAGCAGAATAAAAATTTTTTTCATGATTGGCCTCGTTACTTCAATTAGGTCATTTATTTCGGTAATTTCAATTGGGGTGGTCGAGCTAAAATTGTGTTTCCCGTTATGTTTCATAATACTAGCATGACCCAACCATTCAATTGCACAGCCTGTGGCAAATGCTGTCATAACCTCAAAATTGCTTTGAGTGTTCAAGAAAGCATCGACTGGATCGAGCGGAGTAATCAAATTCAAATCATTTGCGAGGCGATTCCGTGGTTGAATGAGCCAAACCCTTTAGACGAAGTCGTAAGGTATAAAAAAAATATTTCAGTTGCTGCAATAAGTGGTTCCTTACCCATTCGGGTTCTCATTTATTTCGTTGGATTTTTTGAGGGTGCGTGTCCCAATCTTCAAAAAAACAATCAGTGTGGTGTTTACAGCGACCGACCGCTTACTTGTCGAATTTATCCAGCCGAAATCAATCCATTTATTGAGATGAACCCTTTGCAAAAAGCGTGTCCCGATGAAGCATGGATTGCATCCGATGATTTATTAACTCCTGTGATGCAATCCGATATTCTTCAATACCGACAATCCGCGATTGAAGAGATTGAGTCGAAGGCTCATGTTTGTGATGATCTAAAAATTGACGTCGCATCGATTGCCAATCAAGCTTATGTGATTCACACGCCTGATCAAAAAAAATTAATGCAATCACTTAAAAACTGCAAAACAAAAAGAGATGCAGATATACACAATTCGTGGAAAATTAAAACGCATGTATTGGAGAGCCAGCAAACATTGCAAGCCATGGGCGCAGTCTGTCAATCTTTCGATGTCGATGTAGACTCTGATGTGCAGTACGTTCGTTTTTAAATAATAAAATACCCAAGGAGACAGTCATGCCCAAAATAGCCACAGACGACGGTGTTCATTTGTATTACGAAGAAGCGGGTCAGGGCACTTCCATTTTGTTTGTTCATGAGTTTGCAGGCGACTACAGAAGTTGGGAGCCTCAAATGCGTTTTTTTGCAAGACGTTATCGGTGTATTGCTTATTCTGCGCGAGGTTATTGGCCGTCTGATGTGCCTGCCGATGTGAGCAAGTATTCGCAAGAGCGGGTTCGTAAAGATATAGTTTGTATGCTGGATGGTTTGGGCATTGAAAAAGCGCATGTGGTTGGTTTATCGATGGGCGCATTTGCCACGTTGCATTTTGGAATGCACCATGCATCTGTTGGTGTCAAAACCAGAGCCTTGTCACTCACTGTCGCGGGATGTGGATCAGGTGCTTTTCCAACCGAACACGATGCGTTCAAAGCGCAATCCAAAATTCTTGGCGCCGATATCGACGCCAAAGGCATGTCATTTGCGGCGGCTACTTACGGACATGGTCCTGCGCGTGTGCAATTTCAAGCCAAAGACCCGCGGGGTTTTGCACAGTTCGTTCAACAATTTAGCGAGCACGACGCCGTGGGTTCGGCCAACACCATGCGTGGTTATCAAGGCGAACGCCCCAGTCTTTATTCACTCACAGATTCAATCGCAAAAATCCAGGTGCCAACCTTGGTGATGACGGGTGACGAAGATGAGCCCTGTCTAGAAACTTCCGTTATGCTCAAGCGTGCCATTACTCAATCGCATTTAGCGGTATTGCCAGGCAGCGGTCACGCCATCAACATTGAGGAGCCCGCTTTGTTCAATCAATTGTTGTCCGAATTTTTGGCGCAGGTTGAAGAGGGGCGTCTCATGAAGCGACTTGATAGCGCCAAGCCCGCATCCATATGGGGGCCTGTAGGTGACCCTAGCTTGCTTTAAAAAAATAATGTGAAATAAACAGTACTTGTCAATCAAGGGATGACGATTTAGACTCTGATCAAAGTTTTTAAAATAGTCGAAAGGTCAGATATGAGTTCTGCTCTCCCAAGTACGCTTCAACAACTCGATGCAAATCATGAGATTTTAAAAATTCTCATTGAAAATAGTTTTGATTCCATCTTAATTACAGATGCGACTCTTGAGGGCAAAATTATTTATGCCAATGATGCATTTACCAAGCTCACGGGTTATGAAATCGATGAAGTGATTGGGAAAACACCACGCATTTTGCAAGGTAAGGCAACTGAAAAAAAAGTGATTGATCGTTTGACCGGTTCACTGAAAGAAGGTGGAAGTTTTGAAGGTAAAACCATTAATTACCGAAAAGATGGATCGCCTTTTATTATGTATTGGCGCGTCCTTCCTATCAAAAAAGGACAAACGGTTTTCGCTTGGATTGCCATTCAAAACGGTCTGTAATCTGCGTCATTGATGCTTGAGTTTTGTATTAGGGTATTGGCAGGCTATGAATTGCGGGCTCGTATTTGATTAATAATAGTGCGTTCAGTCATCAATAATGGAGTTTCAATTGCAAGACAACAAAAACACACCCAATCAACGCAGAACTTTTATTTTGCATTCGGTCGTTGGCATCGGCGCACTCACTTTGGCAAATCAAGCTAGTGCACAGGCATTAGTCGCTGAAAATGATCCCCAGGCCACTGCCTTGGGTTACAAAGCCGACGCAAGCAAGGTAGACAAAGCCAAGCAACCCAAATTTGCAGCAGGTCAAAATTGCGGCAATTGCGCGCTGTTTCAGGGCAAAGCATCGGATGCGGCGGGTGGATGCCCCTTGTTTGCAGGCAAAAAAGTAGCAACCAAAGGTTGGTGCTCGGCCTATAACAAAAGGGCTTAATCGCCCCTCTTTTTAAGCGATTATTCTTGGGGGTTGCGGTTGAGCCCGTAACGCCCCACTATTTTCCAGACGTGCTCAGGCGCCATATTTTTAATACGCGCAGGTGCTTCGCGTCTCAGATGAAGAATCGTTTCTATCGCTTTCATCTCCACGCGAGCTCTGGCAAATTCAAGTCCTCGGGGGCCCACGCGAGGCATTAGCCAATTGACGATCGGGCGCAACCATTGGGGCATTCTTCGCAAAGGCAACCCCCCCGCTGCTCTTTCTGTGTTGGCCATAAAGCCGCGGACCGCACCCTCGCGTTTTCCTTTGCTAATAGGAGTGTGAGTAAGCACATCGTCGCTCACTCCGTTGAGGAGAGCTTGTCCACGCTCGTTGCGCACCAACAACCATTGCTCACCGTGTCCGCCCATGTAGCCCACCGTGATGTCTGACAAAACATTGGTGTAGTCCACGCAAGTGCGACACGTGAGTGGAAAAAAATCGGGTTTCAGATTGGACAGGGGAAGATTGAGAAACGGAATTAAGCGATGTTCCCCTTGATCTGTGCGAATTTCTACTTTGTAGTCGGCTCTAAATTCTAGGTAGCCAATGTCTTGGGGGCGGTCTGACAACAGGCTCAAAAAGTGGTGAAAATTTTCTGTGGTGGTGTTGTCCGAACAAGGCGTTCCAATCACAAATAATTCTTTCAATCCGTGTTCTTGTTCGAGTTGCGGCTGTATCGCTCGCAACGCGTAAATTTGGCAAGGAATACCAATCACAGCTAATCGTTTGTGGCCCTGCGCTAATGCCGGTTCAACCAAAGAAATCAGGGGGGCGTAGCCCATTCGCATGCCTTTGCAGCGCGCCATGTCTTGAGCCTGAGTAATCACAACGGGCATGGGCCGCCATCTGTCTTCTGGATGCGGTGCCATGGCAATCACGGCATCTACTTGGTTGAGTTCGAGCAGGCGTTGTGCAATGCGCGTGGTGATGCCCGTCCATTGCGCGCCTTCAAGGGGTTGGCGAAGGCTGGCCGTCAGTAGTTGTTGATAGGGACCAAAAAATAACTCGTCTGGGTCGTTTTTGTTGGATTCAAGCCGAACTCGGCCGTGCACCTTTTTCTCTAAACCGGGGTAGTCGGGTTGGATAAATTGGCAGGCTTGACCGCATCGCTGGGGCTGGGCGGTGCGTGACAGACCACAATCTGTGCAAAGTCGGCGGTGAGGGCTAGGTGAATTCATGGATTGGCTTGAGCAGTTTTAAAAATTTGTGGGCCGACATTGGAGTTTTAGTTGTTTTTACTATTGTCAACTTAAATTGACATGTGATAATGTACCAATAAATGGACAACTGTTGTTAATCATGGCTGTTTGGGCACTGGGTTTAAATCACACCACGGCTCCTTTGGATCTAAGGGGACGTTTTGCTTTCGCTGTCGATCAGATGGGCGGCGCATTGTCGACCCTGCGCTCCACTTTGTCTGGCGAAAATGAAGCGACGATTTTGTCGACTTGTAATCGTACCGAGGTTTATTGTTCAGGCCAGGAAGGGCAGATTTCGCAGACTTTGAGTTGGCTTGCCGATCAGGGGCAAGTCTCGTCGGACGCCTTAAAAAGGCACACTTATCAATTACAAGATCAAGACGTGACGCGTCACGCTTTTAGGGTCGCCAGTGGTTTGGATTCCATGGTGTTGGGCGAACCTCAGATATTAGGTCAAATGAAGGATGCTGTTCGTATCGCATCGACTTCGGGTGCGTTGGGTACAACGCTTAATCAATTGTTTCAAAGGTCTTTTTCGGTTGCCAAGGAAGTGCGTTCCACAACTGAGATCGGTGCGCATTCCATCAGCATGGCTGCTGCTGCTGTGCGTTTAGCCAGTCAGTTGTTTGAAGACTTCAGCCAAACGCGTGTGTTGTTTGTGGGTGCTGGTGAGATGATTGAATTGTGTGCTAATCATTTTCGATCAAAAAAACCTTTCTCGATCACCATTGCCAATAGAACCATGAGTAACGGCAGCAGATTGGCGCAAGAAATGGACGGGGAGGTGATGCAATTGTCGGAGTTACCTGATCGATTGCATGAATTTGATATTGTGGTGAGTTGTACGGCGAGTACCTTACCATTGATTGGTTTGGGTGCAGTTGACCGAGCCATCAAACGGCGGAAAAAGAAGCCCATGTTTATGTTGGATTTGGCCGTTCCTCGCGATATTGAATTGGAAGTTAAAAATTTGAATGATATTTATCTCTATACCGTCGACGATTTATCAAGCGTAGTTCAGACGGGACAAGCGAATCGCCAGGCCGCTGTGTGTCAAGCTGAAACCATTATTGAAACAGGCGTACAAAACTTTCATCGCTGGATGGAGCAACGCAACAGCGTTCCATTGATCCGACAGTTACATACCAAGACCGATGCATGGCGAGAAGCTGAAATTTTAAAAGCAAAAAAGATGTTTGCTAAGGGAGAAAGTATCGATTGTGTATTGGATGTATTTTCACGTAGCCTAGTGAAAAAGATGATGCACGGTACTATGACAGAATTACACGCTGCAAAATCACAGGATTTGGATCAAATGCACGACGCAATCGAAAAATTATTTCTTAATCGTTAGGTTGTAAAGAGCGCGCCAATTCAACGGCTTGTTTGGCATCGGTGCAGATGCCGCCCGCTCCAAAGTCGCTCGCTTTTAAGTCTTGAATCATAAAAATGGGACCGCCCAGCAGTACAGCCACACGAGGGTTGCGCGACTGTTTTTTGATCTGTTGAATCAACTCAGATAAATCTTCAAGTTGTTGTTCAATACTGACGGAAAGTCCCACGGTATCAAACCACTCGTTGCTGACCGCATGCACCAACTCTTTGATGGAGGGAGAAATCTCAACGACGACTTGCCAGCCTTCTTTTTTAAAAAACTCGGCAACGATGGTGGGGCCCAATATGTGTTCGGAACCAGGCGCAGAGGCAATCATGGCGCGTTTGACGTCGCCTTGAATCAAAGGTCCATTTTTGTATTCAAAACCGATTTGATGGGCGATGGAGTGTAGTCTTACAAGTCCGTGAGTCACTTGAGTGAAATCCATATGATCTAATTCCCATTGCGTGCCTAAGTAGCGCGCTGCAGGTGTGATTAATTCTAAAAATATATCTTCTGTTGAGAGGCCCTCTTCGATAAGGCGATCAACAAAGTTTTGTGATTCTTGCGGACTTAGAGAGATGCACAGATGAACAAATTTTTCTATTTCTTCTTCAGTGGGCAGCGCGCGTGTTGAAGCAACTAGGCTTAAGTGTGAAGGCGTTACTTTTTCGGATTTAAGCAGTCGCGGAATAATTTCGCTTTCAATAATCGACTGTATGGAAAACTGACAATCTGATGCGCTGCCTTTTTTATATTGGCTAAATTGGTCGTTGGATGCGGCAGAGTTTTTTGAAAAAAGTGACATTGCCATCCACGTCATTTTTTCAATCGGGGCCATCGGGGCCAATCGATTGAGTTTTTGCAATACAGCAGCAGGATTCATAATTTGATGCTCTGTGAGACTAAGCAAGAGCAAGATGACTTTTGAGATTTCAATTTAAACCTTTCTTTTATTTTTTTGCAAGCATATAAGCTATTTCAAGGGAATACCCTGAAAAATAATGTATCAATTTGGGTTTTTAGGGTGCGAGTGAAACTCGTCGTGCAAAACCTGTCTCCAAGCTTGACCTTTAATCGGCTTTCTTGGTTTGGATAACCCCCAAGTTGCGTTGCTACCTTTTTTATTGAATGGGGTGGATAGACGGTATTGACAATATGTGGGAAACTGTGTTAACTTGCGTTTACACATCAAAGTGTCAATTTAAATAAACATTTAGATGAAAAGAATTTATGCCCATGGGGGGCGTAAATACCTCGTGCGGTTTGAGCACGTTTTGGAGTAATACAAGGAGTCATTCCATGTCTGACCACCAGAAAGTATGGCCTACGGGATTAACTGAGGCCGAATCGGAGGAAATACATAGACAGCTTATACAGGGGACGCAAATTTTCGGCATGATTGCCGCCTTTGCCCATCTGTTGGCCTATATCTATTCCCCTTGGTTGAAGTAACAGAAGGAGGTAAATCATGATTTACGGAAAAATGTGGTGTGTTGTCAAACCTTCGGTTGGCATCCCTTTATTTATCTCTGCAGTTGCAGTTGCTTCGTTTAGTGTGCATCTCGCAATCGTGTCCAACACGACTTGGGTGAAGGCATTTTTAAACGGTAAAGCACCAGCTCCCGCAGTAACTGCGTCGGCAGAAGTGCCGGCGGGAAAAAAATAATTTTCCCTTCGCAGACCGGGTGAATGCCTCACCCGGTCTGCATTTCTTTTATGGAAAGTAACTATCAAAAACTGGTGCACTTTTGGGGCGGATTAGCTCCAAAGTTTTTGCCATTTGCAGATGCGGCATCTGAAGATTTGCCGTTGTCTCGTTTATTGCGTTTGTCTTTATTTCAAGTCAGTGTCGGCATGGCCTTGGTGCTATTGGTCGGCACTTTGAATCGCGTGATGATTGTGGAATTAAAAGTCCCTGCATCGATTGTGTCGATCATGTTGGCAATTCCACTTTTATTTGCACCGTTTCGTGCACTGATCGGATTTAAGTCCGATAACCATCGCTCTGAATTAGGCTGGCGTCGAGTCCCTTATATGTGGTTGGGCTCGATGGTGCAATTTGGTGGATTGGCCATCATGCCTTTTGCGTTATTAGTTCTTGCTGGCGCAGGTCAATCCGCATCGGCACCTGCTTGGGTGGGATGGGGCGCAGCAGGCATTGCTTTTTTACTTGTGGGCGCAGGCCTTCACACCATTCAAACCGTCGGTTTGGCACTGGCCAATGATTTAGCAGCAGAAGAATCGCGCCCCAAGGTGGTGGGTTTAATGTACGTCATGTTATTGGTTGGAATGATTGTGAGCTCGTTAATTTTTGGCGCACTTCTATCTGATTTTTCTCCTGGTGCTTTGATTCAAGTGATTCAAGGCAGTGCCGTGGTTACCTTGGTATTGAATGTGATTGCACTTTGGAAGCAAGAACCCAGGAGTCGCTTGCGTCGAGGAAAGCCAGCAGTGGACCCCTCATTCAATGAGGCATGGAGTACCTTAACGCGCGACGCCAGAGCATTACCTACCTTGATGGCAATTGGTATGGGCACATTTGCTTTTAGCATGCAAGATATTTTGCTCGAACCCTACGGTGGTGAAATTTTGAATATGAGTGTGAGCGCAACGACCTTGTTGAGTGCCACGCTTTCGGTAGGTGGATTGGCTGGTTTTGCATGGGCTTCAAAAATATTGTCGCAAGGCGCAGATCCTTATCGCATGGCATTTTCTGGTGTATTGGTTGGAGTTCCTGCATTGTTTTTGGTGATTGTGTCGGGCTATCTCAATGTCGAATGGTTGTTTTCATTGGGTGTTTTATTCATTGGTTTTAGTGGGGGATTATTCAGTCACGGAACGTTGACATCGTGCATGAATTTTGCCCCGAAAGATCAAAGTGGTTTGGCCTTGGGCGCCTGGGGCGCCATTCAAGCAACTGCTGCTGGTCTCGCCATGGCAGTAGGCGGCACTGCGCGTGATTTGATCGATTGGTTATGGGGCAAAGGTTCGGGTTATGTGATCGTTTATAGCTTCGAAGTGGTTCTGTTGGGTGTCACGGCTTTTGTGTTGTTGCCTTTGTTGAAATCAAATGAAGACAAAAAATTTTCAATCGATGGATGGTATTTATTTAAAAGGAGATCTTTATGAAAACACATCATATTCTTTTGATGCTTTGGTTTATCGTGGTCATATTTTTTCTATTGAACTATTTCAGAGATAAACGCAACAGACGTTGATTAACTCTTTGGTTCATTGTCTAAACAAAAGGAGTTTCCCATGAATCTTCATCAAATGGCCGAACAAGCATTGGCTACACATTTTGAAAAAGTGTTGGGTCCAACTGCGCCACCGCGTTTGATCGCAGCGATGAGACATGCGGTTTTTTCGGGCGGTGCTCGGATCAGGCCGCAACTGTGTACTGCAGTTGCGCAGGCCTGCGGTATGGATGCGCCGCAATTAACGCAAGCCGCTGGTGTGGCCATCGAGATGATGCATTGCGCGTCACTCGTGCACGACGACATGCCTGCATTTGATAACGCCGACATGCGCAGAGGTCGCCCCAGTGTGCATAAAGAGTTTGGTGAGGCTTTGGCTTTGTTAACGGGAGACGGCTTGATTGTGATGTCCTATCAAGTTTTATTGAAATCAGGTCAGTCACATCCGAGTCGTTTGATCGCATTGATACAAATACTGTCGGACGGAGTGGGTGTTCCTGACGGAATCATTGCAGGCCAAGCGTGGGAGTGTGAAACGCGTGCCGATTTGACTCAGTATCAACGAGCGAAAACAGGCGCCTTGTTTGTAGCCGCGACATGTGCCGGTGCTTTATCTGCAGGTGCAGACCCTCAACTATGGCGTGCATTGGGTGAATGCTTGGGTGAGGCGTATCAAGTGGCCGACGATATTCGAGATGTGATTGGTCAAGCGCAAGAGTTGGGTAAACCCACAGGACAAGATGCACAACATGGTCGCCCCAGCATGGCGCATGAACTTGGATTGGGGGGCGCGATCGAGTATTTTGAAAAATTAATTGATCGCGCAGTCGATTCTGTTCCACTCGTTGAAAGTGGCGACACGTTGCGCAAGATCGTTCGAATGGAATCTGAGCGATTGGTGCCCAGCAGTGTTTGTAACTCTTATCGGTTTGTCAATGCGACACCTTGATCTCTCCCGCGCCGATTTAACACACGGCGAAACATCCGCATTGCGCGATAAGTGGTCGGCATGGTTCGATCAATTGTTGACGCATCCCAAAATCTATCGCTGGGCATTGTCAAATCCTTTGACTCGGTGGTTGACTCAATACAGAACGCGACAAGTTTTTGATTTGATGGCGGGATTTGTTCATACGCAAGTGTTGTTAGCCTGCGTGCGATTAAAAATATTCGAGATGGTGATGCAATCGCCCAAAACATTGCAAGAGTTGTCCGTGTTGACGCGTGTTCCTGCAGCTGGTTTGCAACGATTGATTCAGTCTGCCGTTACTTTGCGTTTACTAGAACATCGCGGCGAGTATCGGTTTGGATTGGGATCCTTGGGCGCGCCCATTGTGAGCCATCCAGGAATACAAGCGATGATTGAGCATAACCATTTACTGTATCAAGATTTGTTAGACCCTGTTGCCATCTTGCACGATCAATGGAATGGTGAGATGAGCGGGTACTGGCCTTATGCGCAAAATAAAAACTCGCCATCTGCTATGGATCACCAAGCGCAGGCCTTTGCACGCTATTCAGAATTAATGGCGGCTTCACAAACATTTGTGATTGAAGAAATTCTTTCTTCCTATTCATTTAAAGATCACCGCGTGGTGCTTGATGTGGGCGGTGGTCAAGGTCGCTTCATGGGTGCGTTGGCCAAACGGTATTTGCATTTGCAGTTGAACTTATTTGATTTGCCTGATGTGTGCCGTGTGAGTACACAAATTGCTAACAGTCAGGGACTCGCAAGCCGTATTCGTGTGTGTCCTGGTGACTTCACACGGGACGCATTGCCCCAAGGTGCAGATGTGGTGACGCTGGTTCGTATTGCGCACGATCATTGTGATGCGGTGGTGTTGTCCTTGCTCAAATCTATTTTTGAAAGTCTGCCCGCTGGAGGTACCTTGCTTCTTGCAGAGCCGATGGCTAATGAACCCGGTGAAAAGCCCGAGGGTGACGCCTATTTTCATTTTTATCTCTTAGCCATGGGTTCAGGTCGTCTGCGTACCCCCATGGAGTTGATGCAATTGATGAGCGAGGCGGGCTTCACTCATTTAGAGGCAGTCCCCAACGCCATGCCCGTGCACGCACGGATTTTGGTGGGACGCAAATCTAAGTATTTTCCCTAATTTTCGAAACGAATATGTAAATATAAATTGACACAATTGTTTGTAAGATAAAAAATACACATCATGAACGCACAAGCCATTGTTTTTAAAAGTCCCCAGCAACTCGCCGTTGAGGAATTGAATTTGCCAAAGGTGGGTGATGAGGATATTCAGATCGAGGTGGAGTACAGCGGGATCAGCACAGGCACCGAGCGCTTGCTGTGGGATGGCAGTATGCCCCCTTTCCCTGGTATGGGCTATCCGCTAGTTCCTGGCTATGAAACCGTAGGACGTGTAGTGCAAGCGGGATCCAAATCAAAAATAGACATCGGCCAGCGTGTTTTTGTACCTGGAGCCAATTGTTTTGAAGGTGTCCGCAGTTTGTTTGGTGCTTCAGCTTCACATTTGGTCACCAACCATTCGCGTGTGATGCCAGTGGACGAATCTTTGGGCGCACAAGCGGTGTTGTTGGCTTTAGCCGCGACGGCCTATCACGCGGTTTCAATGGGCGGCAAAAGAGAAAAAATCATTGCACCTGATTTAATCATTGGTCACGGCATCATGGGTCGTTTACTTGCGCGCATGACAGTGGTGGCAGGCGAACCTGCACCGACTGTTTGGGAAACGCAAGCCGCACGACGCACGGGTGCACAAGGCTATCAAGTGGTTCATCCCAATGAAGACAATCGCCGTGATTACCAAGCAATCTATGACGTCAGTGGCGATGCGAGTCTTTTGAATCAATTAATTTTGCGATTGAAACCAGGTGGCGAAATTGTGCTTGCTGGTTTTTATAAAGAAAAATTATCTTTTGACTATGCGCCCGCTTTTATGCGTGAAGCGCAAATACGCACCGCTGCCGAGTGGAAGAGGCCCGATTTGCTAGCGGTCACCGAATTGGTCAATACGGGAATGCTTTCATTGAATGATTTGATCACGCATCAAGAAAAACCTTCGCAAGCCAAATCGGCTTATGAAGTGGCTTTCGGTGATGCACTTTGTTTGAAGATGGTTTTGGATTGGAGTGCAAACGCATGACGCAACTTAATGATGGAAAAAGTCAACCGATTCAATTTGTAGAGCGCCTTCGCAAAGAGGCTGCTGTGGAAAGCGATCCTGTTCACACAGGTAAGCCAACCAAAGAAACGCAAATCATTGCGATTTACGGCAAAGGTGGAATTGGAAAAAGTTTTACGCTTGCAAACCTCAGTTACATGATGGCTCAACAAGGTAAAAAAGTTTTGTTGATTGGTTGTGATCCCAAGAGTGACACCACAAGTTTGTTGTTTGGCGGCAAAGCATGTCCAACAATTATTGAAACTTCTTCGCGCATGAAGTTGGCGGGGCAAGCCGTCAGTATCAGCGATGTGTGCTTCAAGCGTGATGGTGTTTATGCGATGGAGCTCGGTGGCCCCGAAGTGGGACGCGGATGCGGCGGTCGAGGCATTATTCATGGGTTTGAAACGCTAGAGAAATTGGGCTTTCACGATTGGGGTTTTGATTTCGTGTTACTCGATTTTTTAGGCGATGTGGTGTGCGGTGGTTTTGGATTGCCGATTGCTCGCGACATGTGTCAAAAAGTGATTGTGGTGGCCAGTAACGATTTGCAATCACTGTATGTGGCCAACAATGTCTGTTCTGCGGTTGAATATTTCCGTAAACTCGGCGGCAATGTCGGTGTTGCTGGAATGGTGATTAATAAAGATGACGGCACGGGTGAAGCGAATGCGTTTGCAACCAATGCAGGTATTCCTGTTTTAGCTGCCATTCCTGCGGATGAAGATATTCGGCGCAAAAGTGCAAGCTATGAAATTATTGGAATTCCTGGAACCCAATGGGGACCGTTGTTTGAACAGTTGGCAACTAATGTGGGTATAGCGCCACCTGTGAGACCCAAGCCACAAACACAAGATGAGTTGCTTGGATTGTTCAGTGCCGATACGGTGGGACGCAATGTGGTGCTTGAGCCTGCAACGACCTTTGACATGATGGGTCGTCATGATTTGGTCAAGCCAAGTCTTGAAGTGATTTACGACGAGGCATAAAAAATGGCTAAAACCATTCCAATTACACCCATTGCTAAAGAGGTTGTGCACACAACCGCTTTAGAGGGCGATGGCATGGGTTGTCATGCAGGTGGTGAAGCGATGATGGCCGCCGCCAAGCAGGCGGGGAAGTCAGAAATTTTGCAGCAATACTCACAAGACTATCCGCGTAACGAATCTGCGGGTCCACATGATCAACCACAAAGTATGTGTCCTGCATTTGGATCCTTGCGTGTGGGTTTGCGCATGCGTCGCACATCAACGATTCTTTCAGGTTCTGCATGTTGTGTTTATGGTTTAACTTTTACATCGCATTTTTATGGCGCACGTCGAACTGTTGGTTATGTGCCTTTTAATTCTGAAACCTTAGTGACTGGTAAGCTATTTGAAGATATTCGCGAAGCTGTACACGAGCAAGCCGATCCTTCAAAATTAGACGCGATTGTGATTATCAATTTGTGTGTGCCCACTGCCAGTGGTGTGCCATTGCAATTGTTGCCCAAAGAAATCAATGGAGTGCGCATCATCGGTATTGATGTACCAGGCTTTGGTGTGCCAACTCACGCAGAAGCAAAAGATGTTTTGTCTGGCGCCATGCTTCGTTATGCCAGACAAGAAATTCTTGCGGGTCCCGTGCAGGCGCCACGCGGTGGAAGAAATCAATTGCCCACTGTTGCGTTGTTAGGTGAAATGTTTCCTGCAGATCCCATGGGTATTGCGCAAATGTTGGCTCCGATGGGGCTTGCTGCTGGACCCGTTGTGCCCACACGCGAATGGCGTGAGTTGTATGCTGCATTAGACTGCATAACAGTCGCTGCAATTCATCCGTTTTATACAGCTACAGTGCGTGAATTTCAGGCCGCAGGTCGATCCATTGTGGGCTCCGCGCCAGTGGGTGTTGAAGGCACGAATGATTGGTTGCAAGCGATTGGTCAAGCAAGTGGTGTTGCACAAGAAAAAATTGATGCAGCTCGCAATCAAACCTTGGGTGCGATGCGTGGCATTTTGAGTGCAAAGCCCATCAAAGGTCGCATCACATTAAGTGGTTACGAAGGTTCCGAGTTATTGGTGGGTCGCTTGTTGGTTGAATGTGGTGCCGACCTTCGCTATGTGGGTTCTGCATGTCCCGCAACGCCTTGGAATAAACACGACGCTGAGTGGTTGCAATCGAAAGGTGTACAGGTGCAATTTCGTGCGTCTCTTGAGCAAGATTTGCAAGCGGTTCATGAATATAAACCACAGTTGGCGATTGGCACAACGCCCGTGGTTCAAAAAGCAAAAGAAGCGAGTATTCCGAGTTTGTACTTCACCAATTTAATTTCTGCTCGACCCTTGATGGGAATTGCAGGTGCGGGATCTTTGATTCAAGTGGTGCAAGCCGCCATTGGAAATCAAAGTCGCTTTAATCAAATGAAAGATTTTTTTGGTGAAACAGGAATGGGCTACGCCAGCGGTGTATGGCAAGGCGTACCGGTTGATCGACCTGAATTCAAAGCAGAAACCAAGCGGCAACTCGAGCGTGCAAAAAAGAAACGCAAAGCAGAGGAGATGGGCTGATGCTAGTACTTGATCACGATCGTGCAGGCGGTTATTGGGGCGCTGTATATGTATTTACAGCGATTAAAGGTTTGCAAGTGGTTATTGATGGACCTGTGGGTTGTGAAAATTTACCCGTGACATCGGTGTTGCATTACACCGATGCATTGCCGCCTCATGAATTACCCATCGTGGTGACGGGCTTGGCGGAAGAGCAATTGGGGCGTGAAGGTACAGAGGGTGCTATGAAGCGTGCGCATGCAACCTTGGATCCTGATTTGCCTTCAGTGGTGGTTACTGGATCGATTGCTGAAATGATCGGTGGTGGCGTGACGCCTGAAGGAACAGGCATTCAACGATTTTTACCACGCACGATTGATGAAGACCAATGGCAATGCGCCAATCGTGCCATGTATTGGTTGTGGTCTGAATATGGCTTGAAGAAAGTGCCTGCACGCAAACCGTTTAGCGAGAGACCTGCGGTCGAGCGACCACGCGTGAACATCATTGGTCCTTGTTATGGCACCTTCAATTCACCCAGTGATCTTGCAGAAATCAAACGATTGGTGCAGGGCATTGGCGCTGAAGTGAATATGACGTTTCCACTTGGCAGTCATTTGGCCGACGTGTCGCGTTTGGTAGAAGCAGATGTGAATATTTGTATGTATCGTGAATTTGGTCGTATGTTGTGCGAAGCACTGGAGAGACCTTATTTGCAAGCTCCGATTGGTTTGCATAGCACTACGATTTTTTTGAGAAAACTCGGCGAGTTGTTGAACTTGGATCCCGAGCCATTCATTGAAAGAGAAAGACACACCACACTTAAACCTTTATGGGATTTGTGGCGCTCGGTGACGCAAGACTTTTTTTCAACCGCAAGTTTTGCCGTGGTGGCAGGCGAAACCTATGCGCGTGGTTTAAAACATTTTTTAGAAACAGAAATGGGTTTGCCATGTAAGTTTAGTGTGTCGCGAACAGCGGGCACCAAAACAGACAATCAAGCGGTGCGGACGATGTGTCATCAGCAAACGCCATTGATTATGTTTGGTAGTTATAACGAACGCATGTATCTTGCTGAAATGAGTGGTGGCTCGCCGATGAGAGCTACTTTTATTCCTGCATCATTTCCTGGAGCTGTGATTCGTCGCCACACAGGTACGCCATTCATGGGTTACAGCGGTGCAACATATCTCATTCAAGAAGTCTGCAATGCATTGTTTGACGCCTTGTTTCATATTCTTCCCTTGGGTACGGATATGGATAAGGTTGAGGCCACACACGCGCGAGGTGTTGTAACGCCCAATGCATCGTGGCATGACGATGCGCAGAGTTTGTTGCGGGATTTAGTTCAGAACCAGCCTGTGTTGGTTCAAATATCAGCGGCCAAACGTTTGCGTGATTTGTCTGAAAAATTAATGCGCGAATCAGGGCAACATTTGGTTCAAGTCGATCATGTTCAAGTCGCGGCCAAAGAGTTGGCGATGGGAGCCGTAACCGCATGAAAGCAAACCCTATCTTTGCAAAAAAATGTTTTTTTGCAAATCAAGAATGTCGTGGCGAAGTGCTGCGGCTACTCAAGTTGCGCGGGTTGGGCGCAGCAATGGCCGAAAGGCCAATTTGTAAAGGAGCAGTCTTATGTCACAGCGGACATCTATATCCGGTTTGACGGACGAAGAGGCTCAGGAATTCCATGCGTTCTGGATTCAAGGAACTGTGGCTTTCACGGCAGTAGCCGTGATAGCACACGTCTTGGTCTGGGCCTGGCGTCCCTGGTTTTAATTCCGTTTTCTTTCATTTGATGGAGTAACAACCATGTCTAATGCCAGTGAATACGATCATCACACTCAAATAGTTGATGAATCCCAAACTTTTGGAATTATTTTTGCACTCGGTTTTATGGTTTTTTTCTTATTTGCCTTCATTGCATCAATGCTAGGTATTAATTGGAGAAACTATTTGCCAGGTGCCGAAAGTGCCAAAGGTTTAATTGCTGGCGTGAATGCAGCTGTTTACACCTTCATGTCACACATCACTTAGGAGAAAAAATATGTGGCGCATTTGGAAACTGTACGACCCTTTGAGGGCGATGGTCGTTCAAGGCATTTTCTTGTTCGGGCTGGCTGCAATGATTCATCTGATCTTGCTCAGCACCAACAAGTTCAATTGGCTCGACGGCGCGAAAAAATCAGGTGCAACATCGGCGCAAAACGCACCGATGCCATCACCTGTACCTCAAGTCAAGTCTTAAAAACTTTTCTTTGGTATCAGATGGAGGTTCATGCCATGCAAGAGCTTCCATCTGTTTTTAGTTATTTATGAATCCAAGTAAGTAGGGGACACGATCATGGCCATGCTCAGTTTTGAAAAGAAATACCGAGTCCGAGGTGGGACATTGGTGGGTGGTGATTTATTCGATTTTTGGGTTGGCCCATTCTTTGTTGGATTTTTTGGTGTAACGACAATCTTTTTTTCATTTCTAGGTACAGCATTGATTTTGTGGGGAGCCTCACAAGGCCCAACCTGGAATGTTTGGCAAATCAGTATTGCGCCGCCTGATTTATCCTACGGTTTGCGTATGGCACCGTTGCTTGAAGGCGGGTTGTGGCAATTGATTACTGTTTGTGCCTTAGGCGCTTTTGTCTCATGGATGATGCGCGAGATTGAAATTTGTAGAAAACTTGGCATGGGATACCACGTTCCATTTGCGTTTGGTGTGGCGATCTTTGCTTATTTCACATTAGTGGTGATTCGTCCTGTTTTATTAGGTGCATGGGGACATGGTTTCCCATACGGTATTTTTAGTCACTTGGATTGGGTATCGAATGTGGGATACCAATATTTACATTTTCATTACAACCCAGCGCACATGATTGCGGTGAGTTTTTTCTTTGCTACGGTGTTTGCATTGTCCTTGCATGGTGGACTTGTTTTATCAGCGACTAATCCGCCTGCGGGTGAAGTGGTGAAAACACCTGAACACGAAGATACATTTTTTAGAGATTCAATTGGCTACTCTATTGGAACATTGGGCATTCATCGACTCGGTTTGTTTTTAGCTCTTGCTGCTGTTTTATTCAGTGCCCTGTGCATTGTGATCAGTGGTCCATTTTGGACGCGCGGTTGGCCCGAATGGTGGGGTTGGTGGCTCAACATGCCTATTTGGAAATAAAGCGGGAGAATAACAATGCAATATCAAAATATCTTCACAACGGTTCAAGCAGTTGGCCCTGTTCATCATGGGATTGAACTCGGACACGGCAACAGTCCTCGCACTGGCGAGCCTTTGATTCAGTATTGGCTGGGTCGCATCGGTAATGCACAACTCGGACCGATTTATTTGGGCGGGTTGGGCATTGCATCGATCATGTGCTTTGTCATTGCCTTTGTCACCATTGGTATGAATATGCTGGCGTCGGTCAATTGGGATCCCATTCAATTTGTGAGACAACTTTTTTGGTTGGCATTGGAGCCGCCTGCGCCTGGATATGGCCTTAGTCTTCCACCCATGAATCAAGGGGGATGGTGGTTATTTACTGGTTTCTTTTTAACTGCATCATTATTTTTGTGGTGGGCTCGCATGTATCGACGTGCGCGTGAACTCGGACTTGGAACGCACATACCATGGGCTTTTGCTGCTGCTATTTGGTTGTATTTGGTATTGGGTTTGTTTCGCCCGATATTAATGGGTTCATGGGGTGAGGCTGTTCCTTTTGGAATTTTCCCTCACTTGGATTGGACGGCTGCGTTTTCATTGCGTTACGGCAATCTTTTTTATAACCCGTTCCATGCCTTGTCGATTGCGTTCTTGTATGGAGCCACTTTGTTGTTTGCGATGCACGGTGCTACGATTTTGGCGGTGGGTCGTTACGGTGGCGAAAGAGAGATTGAACAAATTATCGATCGCGGAACTGCGTCAGAGCGCGCGGCCTTATTTTGGAGATGGACCATGGGCTTTAATGCAACGATGGAGTCGATTCATCGCTGGGCTTGGTGGTTTGCTGTGTTGTGTCCATTGGTGGGCGGCATCGGAATTTTATTAACAGGTACTGTGGTTGATAACTGGTATTTGTGGGCAGTCAAGCACGGTGTTGCACCGCCTTATCCAACTGTATTCCCTGAGGTCATCGATCCTGCAACATTGACAGGAGCAAAGCCATGAAAATTTCAAATTTACTCCTTCCTGCATTTTTAGGCGCCTTATTTTTATTAACTGGATGCGAGCGTCCACCAACTGATACCGTACAACACGGTTTTCGTGGCACGGGTATGGTTCAAGTTTATAACCCCCGATTGCTTGCAATCAAGACTGAAGAAAACGAGGTGCCTGCATCTTTGCCCGCAGTGCCTACCGATGGACCTAAAGCAGGACAGGTTTATAAAAATGTCAAAGTATTGGGCAATTTGAGTGTGAATGAATTCACACGATTGATGTTGTCGATGACGACATGGGTTGCGCCCAATGAAGGTTGTGCTTATTGTCACAATCTAGCTAATTTGGCAGAAGACACCAAATACACCAAAGTGGTGGCTCGTCGCATGATTGAGATGACGCGTCACATCAATGCCGATTGGAAAACGCATGTGGCTGAGACAGGTGTTACTTGTTACACCTGCCATCGCGGAAATCCTGTTCCCAATTATGTTTGGTTTAAAGAGCCCGAGCAAGACAAAGGCGCGGATTTCATTGGAGACCGCGCAGGGCAAAATTTGGCAGCGACCAGTGTTGGACTCTCATCCTTGCCAAGCGACCCCTTCACGCCATTTTTATTGGGTGAGTTGGATATTCGAGTCAATGGAAGCACCGCATTACCCAGTGGAAATCGCCATTCAATCAAACAAGCTGAGTGGACGTATGGCTTGATGACGCATATGTCATCTTCACTTGGTGTCAATTGTACGTATTGTCATAACACGCAATCTTTTTCAAGTTGGAAAGGCAGTCCACCACAACGTGCAACTGCTTGGCACGGTATTCGAATGGCGCGTGATTTAAATACCGCATATTTAGAACCATTGGCGCCTGTATTCCCACAGCACCGACTCGGTGAATTAGGTGATGCTGCAAAGGCTAATTGCGCAACCTGTCATCAAGGCGCATACAAACCACTCAACGGTCAATCGATGTTGAAAGATCACCCGCAACTCGCAGGTCCCGGTGTGCAAACCCAAGTGGCATCTGCAAATAAAAAATAAAAAATGAAATATGCAAACCCCTGTATCCACCATTTCAGGGGTTGTTGTTGTCATACTGGTTGACCTCTTAAAAAAATATCGCAGCTGGGGTTGGATCAAACTCGCCCAAGGGGCCGCTGGTTTTCGCCAAACACCGGGCTTGCTTTTCATGAAAGTAATGGGCAGCGGCCATGAGGGTGGTTTTGGTTTGCGACCCAGCGCCAGTCATCAAGGATTGGTGTGTATGTTTGAAACACTTGAAACTGCGCAAGCATTTTTAGAAAGTGAATCGCTGTTTCAATACAAAGAAAATTCCAAAGAATATTGGGCTGGTTTACTGACGGTGGATTCGAGTCGCGGTCAGTGGAGCGGTCAAACATGGGCGGCGACACCGCAGGACATGGTTGAAAATTTTAAATCATTAGCATTAAATCAACAGCAAAACAATTGGTTGGTCACACTAACAAGAGCTAGTATCAAACCCACCAGCACGATAGCGTTTTGGCGTTATGCACCTGCAGCACAAGCCGATCTCCATCAAGCAGCAGGCTGTTTGTTGGCAATGGGTTTGGGTGAAGCGCCTTTGGTGCGGCAATGCACGTTTAGTATTTGGAAAGATACGGAATCGATGTTGAACTACGCCAAGCGGGGCGCGCATCAACAAGCCATTCAAGCCGCCTATAAGAATGAATTTTTTTCTGAATCGATGTTTGCGCGTATGCGTGTTCTTGTATCGTCTGGCGTTTGGGCGGGCGTTGAATATGGACAAGAGAAGTTAAGTCATGTCTGATGCACGCGTGATCGTGATTGGTTCGGGTATCGCGGGATTGGTGAGTGCGACGCAACTTGCGCACCAAGGTTATGCGGTGACATTGATTGAGGCCGCTGATTCACCAGGCGGAAAAATACGCACGGTTGTGGTCGATGGCGCGCCGATTGACAGTGGACCGACGGTTTTTACGATGCGTTGGATTTTTGATCAAATTTTTGATTCAATTGGAACGCAATTAGAGAGCGAAGTAAAAATTGATGCCTTAGAAGTGATTGCAAGACATGCATGGGGTGATGGTGCACGTCTTGATTTGTATTCAGAGTACGAGCGATCGTTAGATGCTGTGGCTCAATTTGCAGGATTAGAAGAAGCACAAAACTTTAAACGGTTTTGCGAAAAAATTCGAAATTTATACGATGTGTTGCAGCAACCTTTTATTCAATCGGCATCACCCACCATGTTAAAGATGGTGACTGGGCTGGGTTTGAATGGTTTAACTCAGTTGGCATCGATTGGTGCAATGTCCAATTTATGGAACAGCTTGGGTCGCTATTTTAAAAATCCAAGATTACTCCAACTCTTTGCACGTTACTCCACTTACTGTGGATCGTCGCCTTGGCAAGCGCCCGCTACATTGATGATGATTGCGCAAGTGGAGATGGACGGCGTGTGGTCGGTGTTAGGCGGCATGCATGCCTTGGCGCGTGCCTTTGAGCGTTTGGCTTTGGCACGTGGTGTGAATTTTCGTTACAACACACGTGTAGAAAAAATATTAACAAAGGATGGTCGTGTGCTGGGTGTGCAGTTGTCGGGCGGTGAAGTGTTGACTGCCGATGCTGTTATTTTTAATGGGGACCACGCCGCATTGAGCGAAGGTCTTTTAAGCCCACATGACAATCAATCAAATCAATATAAAACACCTGAGCGGTCTTTGTCTGCATTAACATGGTCTATCAATGCCAAAACATCTGGCTTTGATTTATCGAGGCACAATATTTTTTTTCAAAACCATTATCAGCAAGAGTTTGACGATATTTTTAAACATCAGCGTTTGCCACAAACGCCAACTGTTTATGTATGCGCGCAAGACCGTGGAACATCTGTGCCAGTCGAAGGTACGGAAAAATTATTATGTTTAGTCAATGCACCAGCCATTGGCGACACCCATCAACTCACTCAAGAGGCGATTGAATCATGCGAGAAGAAAAGCTTTGCTTTGCTCAGTCAGTGTGGATTGGAGATCGATCGAACAAGCCGCAACACAGTGCGAACCACGCCCGTGGATTTCCATCGGCTATTCCCAGCGACGGGAGGGGCGCTGTATGGTCAAGCAACGCACGGATGGATAGTGCCACTGACGCGTCAAAAAGCCAACAGTCACATCAAAGGATTGATGCTGGCAGGTGGGAGTGTTCACCCGGGTCCGGGGGTTCCTATGGCCGCTATGTCGGGTCAGCTGGCGGCCGCAGCAGTCAAGGCGCACCTGTCTTCAACCAAAAAGTTCCACCCGGTGGCTACTTATGGTGGTATGTCGATGCGTTGAGTGATTGTGGTCAATTTGGAATCACACTCATTGCTTTTGTAGGAAGTGTTTTTTCTCCCTACTATGCATGGGCAAGAAATAAAAAAAGTAAGCCAAACGACGTCGACCCCGAAAATTATTGCGCACTCAATGTGGCGCTCTATCACCCCACATCCTCAAGATGGGCGATGACTGAACGCGGAGCGCGTCATGTGTCGCGTGGCAGCGATTTTTTTAAAGTTGGACCTAGTGAAATTCAATGGGATGGAACACATCGCATTCGAGGAACTGTTCGTGTGCACGCTGAGCAACTCTTTACCTTTGCAGCGCCCCTGGATTCAAACTGTCAACACATGTGGGGTCCGATTGCACCCAGTGCGCGCGTTGAAGTTCAATTGAATCAACCCGCGCAGTCTTGGTCGGGACACGGTTATTTAGACTCCAATGAAGGCTTGGAACCTATTGATGGCGCATTTCAGAAATGGAATTGGTCGCGTTGTCGTTTGTCAAATGGCGATACCGCTGTTTTATATGACGTGTATTCCAAGCAAGGAGTCAACAAGGTACTGGCATTGATATTTAGCCAGGCGGGGGATGTTAAAACCTTTGCGGTGCCGTCTGATTTTGCGATGTCACCTACTTTTTGGCGGCTCAATCGATCGATGCGAGCCGATGGTCCATCAAAGGTATTGCAACAACTGGAAGACACGCCTTTTTATCAACGCGCATTGCTTCAAACGCAACTTATGGGTGAGACGGCCGTTGCTTTTCACGAAAGTTTATCGATTCCGAGATTGGTGTCGCCGATCGTGCAAGCGATGCTGCCTTTTCGAATGCCGCGTATTTCGTAAAAGTCGAGGGTATGGTTTTTAATTTTTAATGAAAACCAATGCCTTTGCGCTGAGACTCGATTCTTTCAAACATCTCAAACATCCAATCGATGCGCTGTCCCACTGTGCGGTTGGGAAATCCATCGGGCAAATAAGGCAATGGGCGCTCTGATTTTTGACAATCGCCGACTAAATATTTAATTGCTTCTAAAGGCTCAGAGGGTGTAGCTGAAGACTTGATCCATGTCGCTTGAATTTGTGATTGACCAACCAAGGCGAGTTTGCGTGCTTTGCTCACCACGGTTCGATGGTTGATGGAGTCATAGCCATCGCGACGCAGTTGATGACCAATCTCTGCATAGATCAAGCGCGCGGCCAAAATGGCCGATCGACAATCGCGTGGAAGTTGTGCAATGCCATCGGTGGCTTTTTTATAGAGTTGGTCTGCTTCGTTTAAAAGACGCGCAATGACTTTTTGAATGGCCTCAGAAAAATGGGGTTGTTTCAACCACGCATCAGGATCGATTCCTTCTTCACGCATCCACGCCAGTGGCAAATATAAACGACCGTTGCGTGCATCTTCGCCCACATCGCGAGCGATATTGGTCAATTGCATCGCAACACCCAACTCACACGCGCGTGCCAGCGTGGTTTCGTTTTTGGGTCCCATCATCCAACACATCAATGCGCCCACCGTACCTGCAACACGTGCACCATATCCATGGAGATCTTCAATGGTTTCATAGCGTTTGCCATTCGCATCCCATTCAAATCCATCAATTAATGCATCCAACATGGTGCGTGGCAATTCATATTGATGAACCAAGAGGGCGAGCGCTTGGTCTTCAACCATTGATTGGGGGCGTCCCTTATAAATCAAATCGATTCTGTATTTGAGTTCTTGTAGTGCAAGCTCTGAGGATTCACCGTTATCGACTAAATCATCTGCAACGCGACAAAATGCGTACAAGGCAATCGCTGCTGCACGCATGCGTGAAGGCAATAGTTTGGATGCAGCAAAAAAACTTTTAGAGCCACCCCGCATCATTTCGACACAGGCTTGCAAATCGTATTCGGGTTGAATTTCAGACGAACGCATTAACATGAGGAACCACCGTTTCAAGTGCTTTGGCTGACATCAACACACCAGGAACACCTGCACCTGGATGGGTGCCAGCTCCAACAACAAACAAACCTTTCACATCCTCACTGCGGTTGTGCGGTCTGAACCAAGCGCTTTGCAAAAGTAAGGGTTCAAGACCAAAGCCCGCGCCTTTGAATGACCACAAACGATCTTTGAAATCTTGCGGCGTCATCATTTTGGACGTGACGATGTGTTTGGATAGACCAGGTAAAACGTTAGCTTCGAGCGCTGCTTCAATCGTCGATCGATATTTCTCGGCTTCAACCGCCCAATCTGTGCCACTGTCTAAATGCGGCACAGGCGAAAGTGCATAAAAGGTATCGCATCCTGCAGGCGCCAACGAAGGATCGGTCGCGGTGGGCCTGTGCAAATACAAACTGAAATCTTTTGACAAATGGTGACGTTTAAAAATATCGTTGAGCAACTCTTTGTAGCGAGGACCTAAAACCATCATGTGGTGAGGCACATCAGGGTATTGTTGATTGGTTCCAAAATACCAAACAAACAATCCCATGGAGTAGCGTCCGTTGTCAATCTTGCGATCGCTCCAGTGGCGGCGATGTTGGGGTGCTACCAAGTATTTATAGGTCCATGCCGTGTCGGCATTGCTGACAACAATATCAGCGGGTATGAATTCACCACTCTCTAATTCGACACCAACAGCTCGATCATTTTCAACTCTAATTTGTACAACGGGTGCGTTGTATTGAATAAAAATACCGCGATTACTTAAAAGTTTTACAAGCCCTTGCACAATGGCGCCTGTTCCACCCATTGCAGAATGAACGCCCCATGTCCTTTCCAAAGAATTAATCAATGCATAGGCACTGGTAACTGAAAATGGATTGCCACCAATGAGCAAGGGATGAAAACTCAAAACAATGCGCAACTTGTCGTTCTTGATATGCTTGGCCACCAAACTGTAAATACTGCGCCAAGCCCCCATGCGAGCAAAAGAAGGAATCGCTTTCAATAGATCGCCAAAGGTATCAAATGCAACCGAGCCCAATCCTTCAAAGCCCAGTGTTTTGCAAAGTTCAGCGTCTGCTAAAAACCGCTCGTAACCCGCAAGATCATCAACTGAAAAACGTGCAATCTCTTTGCGCATAGCCACTTCGTCACCGCTATAGTCAAACCAAGTGCCATCACTGAAACGAATTCGGTAGAAGGGATCCATTGCGCGCAAATCAATGTCATCACTGAATTTTTTTCCACACAAGTTCCAAAGCTCTTCTAGTAAAAAAGGTGCGGTGATGATGGTGGGGCCTGCATCAAACGTAAAACCATCTTGTTTAAAAACAGAAGCGCGACCCCCTGCATTGCCGAGTTTTTCAACAATTTTGACGTCATAACCACGAACACTCAATCGAATGGCAGCAGCCAATCCACCAAAGCCACTGCCAACAACAACGGCAACGGGTTTTTTCTTGCCTTGCGCAAACATAGTATTGATCGCATTCAAGTCGTTATGGTTGATGGCGTTCATAAGCGACTCTTTTAGGCAGAACTTACAGAAGTTTTAGACATGGCCCAACCCCAGATTCGTTGCATGGGCAAGGGAAAAATCATCAATGCATGTTCGACAATTGCCAGCGCAAGCAAACTCGCCAACAACACCCAGCCTGTTGTAATCTCAACGGCGCCACTTTGAGTTTGCCAAACCAACCAAATCCATGTGCAAATCGACAAACTCACCGATATCAAAAACCACAAAGTAATTTTTCTTTTTCGAAAATAAGATGATAAATATTTCAAGTGTTGTGGCAAATAAGCTTCACCGTTTTCTGCAACTCCAAAAAATAAATTGAGTTTGGCACTCACGCGCATACACCACAGCAATGCAAAGGTACACAAGGCTACATGGTTGGAGTTGTCAAGTTGCATGACGCATAAAAAAATAAAATTAAGCACCAAAGCGATTTCGTGGTGAATAACCACTTGCACGGATTGACTGAATCGTCTCCATCCCGTGGCTCCCTCGTCCATTGCAATTTTGCGAGGGCCTGTGATGGTTCCTGTTAAAAAAGCCAATTCGTGCCATCCCCACATCACGATCACGCTTCCAAAGCCAAGGTAAGCATTGAATTCGCTAAAACTTTTCATACTGACCGAGACACCCCAAAAACTCAGACCCAAAAGAAATGTCCAAGCCAACATGCTCCAACGAAAACTCGTAGGGGGTAGGCGATCTAGCCACAAAATCACACCTGTGCCTATCCACCAGCACATCACCGCATAAATAGCAGCAAATGCAACATCACTCACCATGATGGAACCACGCGTGTGCTTGCTGGCAATTCGTGCTCCAGTGTGTCCATCATGTAGAGGCGAGCGAAAGTCCAAAATGCTTGAACAGCGCAGACCGCTTGGGTTAAGCGTCCTGCAATACCACCTTTGAGTTTGGCTGCATCATTGGCTTTTGATATTTCAAATAAGCGTGCCAAACCCGCTCTGAATTGAGGATTATCGGTATCAAGCGACAACGGAAATACTTGTTTGGAAATTTCTGTTGTGATTCTAAATACGGTGTAGTCGTACTCATCGGTGTTGAGACCCATGGCCTCGTGCAACATCGGGCGTGTATGGTCACGCACATACATCGTGGCATAAACCGCAAGCAAGAAAAATTTAATCCACAACAGATTACCACCACGCAACAAATGTGGATTGGCGCGCATGATCAATGCAAACGATTCACCATGTCTAAACTCGTCGTTACACCATCTCTCAAACCAACGAAAGATCGGATGAAAACGTTTGTCTGGGTTTTTTTCTAGATGTCTAAAGATGGTAATGTAGCGTGCATAACCAATTTTTTCAGAAAGATAGGTTGCATAAAAAATATACTTGGGCTTAAAGAACGTGTAAGCCTTGGTTCGTTTGAGATCGCCCAAATCGATACCTAAGCCAAAATCACGCAAGGACTGATTGATAAAACCTGCATGACGCGATTCATCGCGTGCCATATAGGTCATCAATTGTTTGATATCGGGATTGTTGACGTGTTTTCGAATTTCGTTGTACAAAATACAACCCGAAAATTCGGAGGTGAGTGAACTGATCAGGAAGTCTAAAAACTCTTGACGCATTTCGGGTGAGAGTTGTGGCATATGGAGCGCCACCTCATCGGCAAACTGAGCGTCACGCTGGAAGTGATCGTGGTTATTATCGCCTTCGTACTCTTTCATCATCTGATCCCATTCTTGTCGCACCGATGAAACATTGATGCGATCCATGGCGTCAAAATCAGTTGTGTAAAAGCGGGGATTGAGCATTGAACTTTGTACGGCCTTCTCGTTGGCGTCGGTGGCCGATTCAATGGACGATATAACAGTTGACATCCGTGTTCTCCTGAGTTTTTATTTCAATTTTCGGTAAATCTGTGAGTTGTCTGGTCCAAACGACACCAAATGTATAGCTTCGCCTGTTGCGGGATCACTCAAAATCATTTGTCCATCGCTGTGTCCTGAAAGTTCAAAAGCGGTTTCAGAACCAATAGATCTTTTTTTACGCTCGCGCACTAGTGCACGCAAGGTGCCTCTTAAAAATCCTTGTTCACCTTCAAACGTTGCAATTTTTTGTTCTGTGGTTGTATCAAATACAAAAATCTCACCCTGACTGCCATCTTCAAAGCGCAATGATTTTTTCCAAATCACCGGCGCATCGATCTCTCGCACATCAACGCCAGATTGGCGCAGGGTAAAAACACTGAGCATGAGCAGTGCCAATCCCATCAAAATCCAACGCGCGATAACAGGTACGGCAGGTTGTGCGTTGATTGATGAATGATGCGCGGCAAAATTTTTATTCATGCTTGCACCAAAGATTGTGGATTGCCATGACTTTGATCATTACCCAAAGCCATCAACTGCTCGTTGGGACATTCTTTGCGCCAAGCTTGCAACACACGCTGCGCCACTTGTTCGGCTTGGGGGACGCAACGAAGTGTGGGTTGCGGATCGTTGATGCGCCAAGCGCGCACGTGGGGCCACAGATTGAGCCAGCCAACTGGGCTAGAAGTAGAAATGCCTAAAGCAATATTGCCAGTTTGATTTTTAAAAAGTAACAAATCAGAAGAAACTATTTTTTTGAGCGGCAGGTTAAATGTTAATGACAACACAATACCAATTCGCATCACGATGCGGCGATTGGTGAGTGTGTACATAGTGGCCTTGCTTGAAAGGTGCGCACTACATGCCAACAATCCCAACGCCACTGAAGCCAAAAAGACACTGGTTCCGATTTGCTTGAGCAAGTCCAGTGTGGGTGTGCTGTTATCTAACAAATGAACCAACTGAAACGCAATCATCAAAGCAAAATAAATTAAAATTTTGCGCAAGTGAAATGCGTCAACGGCCAATTGTTTCCAATCGGGGTGTCCCTGCCAAATAATGAATTCATTGCGCGGCAAATTCTCGGGCAAGCCTAAAGACGCTTCAAACTCATGTTCGTGATGCGCCTTCATAACAGTGGCTCCTGGCGATTGGGTTCAGCATACAAAAGACCCGCGCCAAAATAAGCCATGATTTTCTCTTCTTCTAACATGGTGACTTGATCGGGTGATTTTGTTGACGGCACTTTGGCAAATTGATGTGCCATGAGTGCATGCACTTCAATTGCATCCTCATGAATGCGGGCAAAGTTAATCGGGATCAAAATGCTTTTATCTGATCCAGCAACTGTCATCTCAATGTATCTAAAGATCATTTCTGATCGATCAACCCAAAAATCTTTGACAACACCTGCGGCTTGGTCATCATCACCATAAACCGTGTGGCCGCGTGAATCGGTATCTTGTGTTGCGACGCTGTGATCTTTAGCAACACGCAAAGGAACAATTTTGACCTCACCTTCGTGTGTCATCTCAGGAACATCGGCTCGATTAGCCCAAGCCCCTGGGCCTAAACCTGCAAGAAGGGGGTCTCCCACGGGTTCGAGTGGTGCACCGTTCCAAGGATGTGAGGGCTTGCCTTGGTATTGACCGTCTTGTCGATTCAGGTCGGGACTCAATACTTCATGCCCATTGGGCAATTTGTATGTTTTAGGAGAGGGGACGGCTGGCCACCCTTCCATTTTGGGACCATTTTCCCGACCGCTGTCCATGGGATAGCCTTCGCGATGGTTTTCGCGCAAAAGATAATAGATAAGCCCAGCAAAGAATATCCAAAAAATGTATAAAACAATTTGGGCTACATCAACGTACTGAGTAATTGCACCTTTTTCCATGGTCATCTCTCCATAACAAAATGAGTCGTTCTTAACTCGGGAATTCAGCCAAGCCAAAATGGTTGGCCTCATTTTTTTCGCTTTGTCGATTGTTTCGAACCAAAGGTCCTAAAGCAATCAACACCACAAACAACATGTAGATTTCGATGTGATACACAAAACTGTAGGCTGTTGCAGGTGAATCCAAGCTACTGCCTAAGGCACCACTGGTGGCGAGACCTGCAATCAAGTCACGCAAAAAGCCACCTGCAGCCATTGCCAAACCGCTGGCGGTGGCTTGTACAGCTCCCCATGCGCCCATCACCATACCGGCATATTTTTCGTTATTGAACGACATCGCAGTGACTAACATACCCACCGAGAACAAGCCGCCAGAAAATCCAATTAAAAAAGTACCGATGCGAAATAAAAGCGCTGAATCCAAAGGTGCAGAGAAAATCACACACGCAAACGCTGGGAGTCCCAGCAACACGCCTGCACTTGCAAGGCGATAGGCATCGACTGATTTTCCAAGCCAAACAGAAGAAAGAAAAAACGCCAATAAAGAACCGCCAGCGCTCAGTGCAGTGAGTGAACTGGTCGTGCTCACATTAAGACCTAAAACTTCTGCGCCAAACGGTTCCAAAATAATATCTTGCATACTGAAGGCTGCTGTGCCGAGTGCAACCGTCCATAAAAAACGACGCATACTGGCTTGTTGCATGAGGCGATACCAATTTTTTTGAAATCCCTTGTCTTCACGCGGCCCACGTCTGTGCGATCTCGCTTCTTGTTTCCAAAGCGACATCAGATTGAAAACAACAACAACAACGGCCGAGCCTTGAATGACTTGAATCAAATGCGTGGGAGTGAAGTCGCTCAAAAACACACCGTACAAAATACTGCTACCTATCATGCCGATCAGCAGCATGCTGTAAAGCAATGCAACAACGCGAGGTCTTTTTTCGTGGGTTGACAAATCGCTCGCTAATGCAAGACCTGCTGTTTGCGTCACTTGCATACCAAAACCCACTAATATAAATGCCAGTGTCACGCCAAAACGTCCTAGCCATTCGGTGTTGGGTGGTGGATCTGAAAGCAATAACAATGCAAAAGGCATGATTGATAGGCCACCAAATAACAAAAGAGTACCGATCCATAAATAAGGAATGCGCTTTAAACCCAATGCAGAAGGATGTGTATCGCTGCGGTATCCAATTAAAGCGCGCAACGGTGCAAATACCAACGGAATTGCAAAGGCCAAAGCGACCCAAAATGCAGGCATCGAGAGTTCAACAATCATCACGCGATTTAATGTTCCCACCAAAAGCGAAGTGATCATGCCAATGACGGCTTGAAAAAGAGAAAGACGCAAGAGTTTGCCAATGGGTAAATCATGCGACGCCGCATCCGCAAAGGGCACATACTTGAGACTTTGCGTTTTTAATTGATTGATGAGCGTGCGTGCAAACATTATTTTTGGCGCCATTCCCAAGCTTGAGATTTATAAAAACCGCGACTGATACGCTCAGTTCTTTCAGCACTCCATGCATTCATTTCTGGCAAGGCCGTTAATCCCTTTAGCAAGTCAGCTTGCAGCACGGGCTCGAGGGCAGGGGATCGATCGGCTCTTGGAAACAAACGTCCCACGCTGTGCAACGCATACAAGATCGGTGTGCGAGGTGCAAATGTAAAAATAATGGCTTTGCGTGTGCGTTGACTCAAACCTTGAACGGCTTTGACAATATCTTGAGTGTCGTAATGAATTAATGAATCCATTGCAACCACATAATCGAATTCACCTTGTGAGGGGTCTAGCATGTCGCCCGACAAAAATTGAATACGACCTTTTGCATTCAAGGATTCATTGGCAGAACGTTCACGTGCCAAATCAACCAATGTTGGCGACAAGTCAATGGCAACCACATCCGCCCCGCGTTGCATCGCAATCATCGCCAATGCGCCAGTCCCACATCCCGCATCCAACAAGCGCATACCCGTCATGTCTTTGGGTAGCCAAGACAGCAGAGTCGAGCGCATTTGATCGCGACCTTCGCGAACGGTGCGACGAATGCGACCCACGGGTGCATTGGACGTTAATACCTCCCATGCTTTGGCCGCTGTGCGGTCAAAGTAATGTTCGATTTGTTCGCGGCGTTGAAGATAGCTTGCGTGTTGCATCAATCAAATCCCAATAAATCAAAAATATCGCGGTCCTTCATTGGAATTGCGGGAAGCGGATCGCCTCCCACCCACAAGGACGCGGCCAAACGCATGTACTCGTCCGTCACCGCTTTGATAGCAGGCGTTGCTTCGAGTTCAAACAGCGTTGATTTAAGGAGACGACTTCTTCTAATCTCATCGAGCATTGGAAAATGCGCCATAGTTTTTAAACCTGTGACTGCATTGAACTTGTCGATTTGGTCGGTTGCATCACTTCGGTTGGCAATCACACCGCCCAAGCGAACGTTGTAATTTTTTGATTTCGCGCCAATCGCTTGAACAATTCGATTCATCGCGAAGATGGAATCAAAATCATTCGCGGTCACAATCAATGCTCGATCGGCGTGTTGCAAAGGTGCAGCAAATCCACCGCACACCACGTCACCCAATACATCAAAAATCACCACATCGGTATCTTCAAGCAGGTGATGTTCTTTAAGCAGTTTGACGGTCTGTCCCACCACATAACCGCCACAACCCGTTCCTGCGGGTGGGCCGCCAGCCTCCACGCACATCACACCGTTGTAACCCTTGAAGACAAAGTCATCGAGTCGCAATTCTTCAGCATGAAAATCAACTGCCTCTAACGCGTCAATGACGGTGGGCATTAATTTTTTGGTGAGCGTGAATGTTGAATCGTGTTTGGGGTCGCATCCAATTTGCAAAACGCGTTTACCCATTTTGCTAAATGCAACCGATAGATTGGAAGAGGTGGTGCTCTTTCCAATACCACCTTTGCCATACACAGCAAATACTTTGGCGGTACCGATTTTGAGATTGGGGTCCATTTGAACTTGGACACTTCCTTCACCATCGGGTCGCCCCCCACGTTTGATTGAGGATACGGGGACCGTTGCGGTTTCCATCATACGAGTACTCCTTCTTGAATGCCTTCGAGCCGATCTTCCAACTCATCGCCAGCTTGTTGCAGCGCTTTCATCGTTTCTTGATCGGGTTTCCAATATTGACGACGCGATGCCTCTAACAATCGACCCGCTACTTTGGCTGATGCCGTTGGATTGAGGTTGGCTAAACGCTCACGCATTTCGGGATCGAGAATGAATGTTTGTGCCAATTGTTGGTAGACCCACGGCTGAACTTGTCCTGTTGTTGCAGACCAACCCATGGTGTTGGTGAGATGCACTTCAATTTGTCGCACACCTTCATAGCCGTGTTGCAACATGCTTTCGTGCCATTTGGGATTGAGCATGCGTGTGCGTGTTTCAAGAGCCACTTGTTCAGTTAAAGAACGTACCACACCATCGCCTTGTGTTTGGTCACCAATATAAACAGGCGGTGCACTGGCTTGGTTGCCATCGCGTTTATGTTTGGCTTGCAAGACTGCACGACTGATGCCGCCTAGTGTGTCGAAATAAGTATCGATACTCGTCACGCCGAGTTCGACGGAGTCCAGATTTTGATAGGTGAGACTGACATTGGCCAATGCGCTTTGAAGCAATGCGTTATTGCGCACGGGCTGGCCTCCACGTCCGTAAGCAAATCCTTTGCGACTGGTGAAGGCGCTACCCAATTCGTCTTCTTGTTCCCAAGCACTGCTGTCAATCAATAAATTGACGTTGGAACCATACGCACCTTCTGAATTTCCAAACACTCTGAGCGACGCCGTTTCAATATCGCAGTTTTGTGTTTTCATAAACTCAAGACTGTGCTTGCGAATAAAATTTTGATCCTCTGGCTCATCTGCACTCGCAGCTAAAAAAGATGCTTCGGCCAAAAGTTTGATTTGCATTGGCATCAAATCACGAAAGATGCCTGACAAAGTAATCACCACATCAATGCGTGGACGACCCAATTCAGACAATGGAACCAATGTCGCGCCTGCGAGGCGGCCGTAGGTATCAAATCGTGGAAGTGCGCCCATCAATGCCAGTGCTTGCGACATAGGGCCGCCTTCTGATTTCAAATTATCAGATCCCCACAACACAATCGCCACACTCTCAGGAAGACCTTGTCCGTCCGCCGCGAAGCGTGCAAGCAATTTATCGGCTTGACGCTTGGCGTCCTTCACAGCAAAAGCTGTTGGAAGTTTAAAAGGATCGAGTCCGTGTAAATTGCGACCTGTGGGCAAAACATCGGGATTTCTGAGAATGTCGCCACCAGGTGCGGGTTCGATGTAGCGTGCATCTAAAGCACGAATCAAACCGTTGAGCTCGTACTCATTATTTAACATTTGATTGGATCGAACCAAATGTTGCAGCGAAGTGACTTGCGTTTCAGTTAACTCAGAATTTATTTTTTGCAGACTTTCAATCGATGCGCCGTCTACCAACGGCTCCATTAAATTGTCAGATGGAAGATCCATCGCACTGGCCATTGATTTGAGCGTTGAGAGTTTGTCTTGGCGATTGGGGATGCGTCCTACAACGTGCAATCCTTCTGGAATCAATGAATATTCCATCTCTAGCAATTGAGCTTTGAGTTGTTCAACCCATTTTGAATTTTGTTCAATCGTTTTTTGGATATTGTTTTCATCTAATTCAGGCGCGTCCAAATCAAGCGCCAAGGCCTGCTCGCGAATAATTTGCAACAGCGCAAGTCTTTCGCTGGCTTCGCTCACATCATTGCCCATCCAGCGTTCAATCGATTGTTTGAGTTCGATTAAACCTTTATACAAACCCGCTTCCGAAATTGTGGGTGTGAGATAACTTACCAAAGTAGCAGCTGCGCGACGCTTGGCAATCGCACCTTCTGACGGATTGTTCGCTGCATACAAATAAACATTGGGCAGATCATCAATCAAGCGCTCAGGCCAACATCTGCCTGATAAACCTGTTTGCTTACCCGGCATAAATTCCAATGCGCCGTGCGTTCCAAAATGCAACACGGCGTCGGCTTTGTATTCTTCACGCAGGTAGCGATAAAAAGCGCTGAAAGCGTGGGTCGGAGCAAAACCTTTTTCAAATAAAAGTCGCATCGGGTCACCTTCATAACCAAAGCCTGGTTGAAGCGCGATTAATATCTCTCCAAATTGAGCGCCCAAAATAAATATATTTTGTCCATCGCTCAACTGCTTTCCAGGTGCAGGACCCCACTCAGCTTCAATCGCATGGAGCCATTTTTCATTTTGAATGTGCTGCTTGGCAGGAATTTTGGTGTGAACATTAGCCTGCGTGCCATAGGTCGCCGCATTGCCAATTAAAATTTGGTCCCGCAATGCATCGATACTGTTGGGCATATCCACTTTGTAGCCTTGTGTGGATAAATTTTCAAGCGTGTTGTATAACGATTCAAAAACCGATAGATAAGCGGCGGTACCCACGCTGCCTGCGCTTGGAGGAAAGTTAAAAATGACAATCGCGAGTTTTCTATCTTGTCTTTCTTTTTGACGCAAGCGAACCAACTTGTTCACGCGTGAAGCCAGCATGTCGGTGCGTTCTGCGCAAGTAAACATATCTTGCACTTTGTGTTCTTTGGTAAATGTGCAATTGCGCTCACAACCTGTACAACTGGTTCCCTCTGGGCCAGGGCGACCTCCATAAACCATCGGCACTGTTGAGCCATCAAGTTCAGGAATCGCAACCATGATGGTGCTCTCAACAGGCAACAAACCGCGATCAGAGCCACCCCACTGATCGAGTGATTGAAACTCCACAGGATGCGCTGCAATGTAGGGCACATCCAATTGTTTCAAGGCCTCTTGTGCAGCTTTTGCATCGTTGTACGCAGGTCCACCGACCAAAGAAAAGCCGGTTAAGGAAACCATGGCTTCGATGAGAGGCTTTTCACCTTGTTTAAAAAATTGATTGATTGCGCATCGTGCATCTAAGCCACTTGAAAAAGCAGGAATGACTCGAAGACCTTTGGCCTCTAAGGCGTAAATCACAGCGTCATAGTGAAGAGTGTTGCCTGCTATTAAATAAGAACGTAACAATAGCAAACCAACGACGGGTTGCTTAGATTTGTTGGATGGCAGGTCGCTGAGCTTGCTCGATAAACGACCTTTCATCTGGGGGTGATAGACGCCCACCTCAGGATACTCAACGGGCTCGTCTGGTGCACTTAATTGCGCTATTTGTTTGGGAGCATTTTTGCTATAGCGCTGTATCAACATCACAACCATGCTGTAGATGTTTCGCTCAGAGCCTGCTAACCAATATTGCATCACCAAAAAGAAAATTCGAATATCTTGCGCTGACCCTGGAATAAATCTCAATAACTTGGGCAGTCTTCTGAGCATCGCCATTTGTTTGGCGCCTGCTGAGGCGGGTGTGTCTTTGCCAGATGAATCTTTGGCGGCAGGACGAAGTTTTTTAAGAATACCAATGAGTCCACCTTTTTGCGCATTGGCTTCGTATTTGCCCATGCGAGTCAATTGCATCACCTGAGGCGCTGACATCACACAAACCATGGCGTCGCACGATTGTCTTTTATTTTGCAGCGTTTCTAAGACGGGTAAAAATTGATCTTCCATGAATAACATGGTGACGATCACAATATCGGCTTGTTCAATATCGTGTTTGCAGGTGGCGAGTAGATCATCGTTGTTGCGCCAATCGCTCGCTGCGTGTGATTTGAATTGAATGGGTGAATTTTCAGCCAAAGTTTTTGCAACTTGCTTGCATGCAGATGCCAAATGATTGTCAAGCGTGACAAGCACGATCTTGACTGATGCCAAAGCAGAAATACTTTTATCGACTGAAGTGAGCTTTGGCATCGTAAAGTGTCTCCACAGTGATGGTTAATACGCCTTGTTCGGTTGCATATCGTTCTGTATTACGTCTTGCTTTTCCGCGAACAAAGAAGGGTATTTTTTGCAATTCTTGAGAGGCTTCTTGAGTCCATTGCGCTTGAGCGTTTTCCGTGGATTTTTGAGCAACAACGATTTGTACAGGATCTTCTTTCTTCACTTCATTTTTTGAGTGAGCTGAACCCAAGTGCGAAGGGACTGCTTGATCATTAAATTCAAAGTCTTCTCTAAACATGCCCAACAAATGCTCTTCTAATCCCATCATCAAGGGATGAACCCACGTGTCAAACAAAACATTGGCACCTTCAAACCCCATTTGAGGTGCATAACGGGCTGGAAAATCTTGCACATGCACGGGTGCGGAAATCACTGCACAAGGAATGCTGTGGCGTTTTGCAATATGACGCTCCATCTGTGTGCCTAAAATTAATTCGGGATGCAACAGCTCAACTTGTTTTTCAACAGCCAAATAATCATCGGTGATTAACGCTTCAACGCCATACAGTTTGGCCGCATCGCGCACTTCTCTAGCAAATTCGCGGCTGTAAGTGCCCATTCCTACGACTTCAAAACCCATCTCTTGCGATGCAAATCGTGCAGCAGCAACCACGTGTGTTGCGTCACCAAAAATATAAACACGTTTACCCGTGAGATAAGTGGAGTCGACTGAATGTGAATACCAAACCGAGCGAGATTCGTCTTCTAATTCGGGAGGAATTACGACCCCTGCCAATTGCGCCACTTCTTTGACAAAATCGCGTGTTGCACCCACACCAATTGGAATTATTTTTGTATAGGGCTGATTGAATTGTCGCTCTAACCATTGCGCTGTTAGATTGGCAATTTCGGGATAAAGAATCACATTAAAAGTAGCCATTGGGATTTGTTTTAAATCTGCAACCGTTGCATCCATTGGAGCCACAACGCGCACTTCAATTCCTATGCTTTCTAGCAATCCTTTGATTTCTTTGATGTCGTCGCGATGGCGATATCCCAATGCAGTTGGGCCCAAAATATTGCAACTGGGTTTTTGTTCTTGACGCACAAAATCAGCGGGTGGCGCAACAGCAATGCGACGAATCAACTGATAAAAAGTTTCGGACGCGCCCCAATTTTCTTTGCGTTGGTAAGCGGGTAATTCCAAGGCAATAACTGGGATCGACAAATCCAAGGCTTGTGCGAGTCCACCTGGATCGTCTTGAATCAATTCGGCTGTGCACGAAGCACCTACCAGCATGGCTTGAGGTGCAAAGCGTTCATTGGCTTTGGCAACTGCATCTTTAAACAACTGTGCAGTGTCGCGGCCCAAATCACGCGCTTGAAACGTGGTGTAAGTCACGGGTGGACGACGCGATCTGCGCTCGATCATCGTAAACAAAAGATCTGCGTAGGTGTCGCCTTGCGGTGCATGCAAAACATAGTGAACATCTTTCATGGCAGTAGCAATGCGCATGGCCCCGATGTGAGGCGGTCCTTCGTATGTCCAAAGCGTGAGTTGCATGATGAGCCTTAAGCGACGAGTTTGAGTCGCCGAATGAGTGGGCGACTGAATAACCCAGCCAAATCGCCAGCTTGCTCATAGCCTTGAATGGGAGTGAAGACCAATTCAATGGCCCACTTGGTCGTGAATCCTTCAGCTTCTAAAGGATTGGCGAGGCCTAATCCGCAGACCACCAAATCAGGTGCTGCAGCTCGGCATCGATCGAGTTGTTGATCCACGTCTTGACCTTCAACAATGCGTGTAGTTGCGGGAAGTTGTTGTAATTCAGCTTGCATGTGCTTGCGATGCAAATAAGGTGTACCGACTTCGCTCAAGTGCATATCTAATTCAGAATGTAGAAAACGAGCCAGTGGAATCTCTAACTGTGAGTCAGGGAAGAAAAATATTTTTTTACCGCTCAATTCGTTGCGATGTTTAGCAACCGCTTGGATCGCTCGTTTTTGCGGTGCTTCGATTGCGTCTTCAAACTTTTCATTAGATACGCCAAATGCCTGAGCCGCTTTTGCCAACCACTGCGTCGTACCCATGGCACCCAAAGGAAAGGGCGCTGGTAAGTGCTGTGCACCCAATGATTCCAATGTGCGTGCCGTATCGGCCAAGAATGGTTGGGCTAATAAAAATTTTGTACCCGGACCGATGCTTGGCATTTGAGTGCTTCTGCGTGGCGGAAAAAACTCAACCTCGCCCAATCCCATTTTTGTAAAAAGTACGCGAAATTGATCCTCTACGACATCTGCAAGTGTGCCCACCACCAACAGTTTTTTCTCTGTGTCTTTGTTGACTTGAAGAGCCGGCACCATCGAAGTCAGACACGCATCTTCACCTTGCGTAAAAGTAGTTTCAATGCCGCTGCCTGAATAGTTCAATACTTTCACTTGGGGTGAAAACTGTGTATTCAATCGATATGCCGCACGCGACAAATCAAGTTTGATGACTTCGGAGGGACAAGATCCCACCAAAAATAAAAGCTTGATATCGGGGCGACGTTGCAACAATTCGCCCACTATTTTGTCGAGTTCTTCATTGGCGTCGGCCAATCCCGCTAAATCGCGTTCATCAATGATGGCGGTACCAAAGCGAGGCTCTGCAAAAATCATCACACCGGCGGCTGATTGAATTAAGTGCGCGCAAGTTCTCGATCCAACCACCAGAAAAAATGCATCTTGAATTTTGCGATGCAACCAAATAATGCCAGTGAGTCCACAAAATACTTCACGTTGTCCACGCTCATGGGTAACTTGTGGTTCTTGGCAACCCGAAGTGCTCTCTTGTCTAATAGGAATGACGGTACTCATGCGGAGCCTCCAGTTTGCAAAGACGCATTTAATGACATCATTTCTGATTGAAGACGAGCGGCTCTGAGCTTCCAGACAAATTGCGCCGCATTGATGCAATAAGCCATATAGGCGGCCAATGCGAGCCAAAGTTGTTCGATGGCACTCAAACTGTGCGTCCACCAAGCCCAAAGGTAGGCCGTATGCAAGGCTAGAACCAACATACTGAAAACGTCTTCCCAGAAAAACGCCTCTGCAAATAGATATTTGTCAAAAACCACCTTTTCCCAGATGCAGCCCGTGATCATGATGGTGTAGAGGGTGATGGTTTTAATCACAACCGACCAAAGAGCCATGTTTTCGCCTTCTCCAGTCATGAGGCAGCTAATCACCAGGCCTAAGCTGACCAAGAAAACCAAAAATTGCAAAGGTGCCAAAATACCTTGAACCAAGGTCCACACGGATTCATCGCGACGAATCTTTTGCTCGGGCGTGTACAGCATGTTGGCAGTTGGGTTCATTTCAGACATGAAGGGCTCTAACTTCTTTTTTCATGTCTCCACTTTAGAGCGGATTTAATAATGTGTCAACATAAGTTGACGTATTTTTTTGTTTACAAATTAAGGGTTTTCCCTGGATAAGTAATTTGAAATACCGATAAAACTACCCCATCGGCCAATACTGGAAACGTCGAGTTGGGGGTTCATGGTGGTTAGTGAGAGTCAAGAAATCAGTTTAGAAGTTATATCTTTAACCAATGACGTGGGGCGTTTTTTGGTGAGTTCCCTATCTGAAAAACTTGCGAATCCACCCGTACATACAGGCCAATTACAAGAGTTACATGTGCAAGCACTATTACATGCGTGTCTGCGTGGTCAAACCCAAGCGTCTGTTGTGGTCCATCAATGGTTGGCGTCTGGCGTGGATATAGAAGATGTTTATCAGCAGGGCATCACGCCTGTTGCACGACTGGTGGGGCAATGGTGGTGTGATGACGATATTGATTTCGCCAGTGCAACGCTCGCTTTTGTGCGCTTGCGCCAACTCGTCAACGAACTCAGTCCTTTGTTTTTATTGGAATCGGTATCACGAAAAAATGGTTTAAGTTGTTTGATGGTTGGAAATTTTCAAACTCAACACACGCTGGGGCTTTTTATGTTGTCGGAATTTTTCAAACGACACGGTTGGCAAGTACGCTCGGACGAATGCGATTCAGGCAAAGATTTGCTTCAAATGGTTTCATCCGATTGGCTTGACTTGTTGGCAATCTCACTCAGTTGTGAAAATCAGGCTGAACAAATGCGTCGGCTCATTCCATACATTCGTAAAAATTCTGCAAATCCTCATTTAAAAATAATGGCTGGCGGCCCATTATTCAGCACTCAGCCTCATGCAGTAAAAAATTTGGGAATAGACGTGATGACGCATGACGCGCGAACTGCACAAAAAATAGCTTTCGATTTAGTTTGTCCAAAACAAACAAGCAGTCAACATGAATTGACTTTGGTAAATGTCAACTAAGTAATAATCTTTTCAATTTCGTACAACTATCACTGTATACTTATGGACGCAAAATTGAATAACTTTAAGAACTTTAAATAGCAAAAATACATATGAAAATTCCGAGTTTTACCTCTGAAAAACTCGCCCAACTCATCGGGGTCGCTTCCGATATTGCAATCTTATTAGATAAAAAAGGCATTGTGGTTGACGTATCAGTTCGAAAAAACGAACTCGCATCAATGTCTTGTCAAAATTGGGTTGGTAAAGCATGGCTCGACCTCGTGACCTCTGAGAGTCAAGTCAAGGTTAAAGACATGTTTTCTAAACCATCTGATGCAACAGATTTGCGTTGGCGACATCTCAATCATCCTTCAACACAAGGTGATGTGGTACCGATTCAGTATGTTTCCCTGTCGTTTGAATCCGAAGGCAAAACATTGCTGCTAGGCAGAGATCTGGGTGCAATTTCAATCTTGCAACGACGGTTGGTTGAAACACAGCAATCCATGGAGCGTGACTATCTTCGTTTGCGCCACATTGAAGCGCGATATCGAATTTTGTTTGATACATCAGGCGATCCTGTTTTGGTTGCAGATGCGACTTCACAAAAAGTCACAGAGGCCAACGTTGCTGCAATGGGATTGTTAAAAGATCAATCCAAGCGTTTAATTGGTCGAGATCTTCTCGATTGTTTCGATTCGAAAAATCATGACGAGGTGCAATCTTTATTGCGCATGGCGCATGCAACAGGACGTATCGAAGTTTGCAGAGTCAAGTTAAACGGCGCAGAGCAACTGGTTACTCTCACGGTCACTGTCTTTCGACAAGAGGGTGGCGCACAATTTTTGGTGCGCATTTTGCAAGCCGAACAAGCGGGAATCAAACCCTTAGACACCGATGCCGCGCTGTACGCAGAGGCGATGCAACGCGCACCCGATGGTTTTGTACTTACCGATAAAATCGGACAAATTCGCTCTGTTAATACCGAATTCATGTCAATGCTAGGAGCCACTGCACAGTCACAACTCCAAGGTCAGAGCATGGATCAATGGTTAGTGCGTGGCGGTGTCGATTGGGGTGTGCTTAATACCAATTTGCGTCAACAAGCCAGCGTCAAATCATTCGCTACCGAAATCAACAATATGTCGGGTTTAACAGTCGCTGTTGAAATTTCTGCTGTTGCGATTGGCGATAAAAGTCAAATGTATGCATTCTTTGTTCGAGATATGACGCGACGCCGTCAACAAGAAACGCCTTCCTCAGGCGGCATGGCGGGCTCGGTTGCAGAGTTGTCGCATTTGGTTGGGCGTATGCCGATGAAAGACATCGTTAATGAAACCACAGAAATGATTGAGCGAATGTGTATTCAGTCGGCCTTAGAGTTGACGCACAACAACCGTGCATCTGCGGCAGAAATGCTCGGTTTATCGCGACAAAGTTTGTATGTCAAACTGCGTCGCTTTGGCATCATCGACGATACAGAAGCCGATTAAAAGTGTAAACCCTAGTTGACATTTTGGGTTGTATTGTCAAAATGTCGCTATGGATCGCCCAGAACTCTCTACAGTCGCTGAGCTTTTAAAGCCGATCACATGGTTTCCGCCCATGTGGGCTTTTGCGTGCGGCGTTGTTTCATCTAGAAAATCCTTCTCAGACAACTGGGATCTCATTATTTGGGGCATATTGCTCACAGGTCCATGGGTTTGCGCCACCAGTCAGGCCGTTAACGATTGGTTTGATCGACATGTGGATGCCATCAATGAACCCAATCGACCCATCCCATCAGGTCGAATGCCAGGCCGTTGGGGACTCTACATTGCAGTGATTTGGACATTCCTATCTTTGTTATGGGCTTGGAGATTGGGTACATGGGGCTTTGCTGCAACCACATTGGGTTTGTTATTGGCATGGGCCTACAGCGCACCACCAATTCGATTAAAAGCCAACGGTTGGTTGGGCAATACAGCGTGTGCATTGAGTTATGAAGGGTTGGCTTGGGCCACAGGCGCAGCCGTGATGTTGGGTGGTTCGATGCCTTCACAACAGACCATCGCACTGGCTTTGCTGTTTAGTTTGGGTGCACACGGCATCATGACTTTAAATGATTTCAAAGCTGTTGAAGGCGACAAACAAATGGGCGTTCGATCGCTGCCTGTTCAATTGGGTGTCGTCAATGCGGCAAGAGTTGCTTGTGCATTGATGTTGATTGCGCAATGGACTGTTGTCATTCTTTTAATCAAGTGGGGCGCTGAATTATCGGCAATCGCCGTGTTGTTGCTGAGCTATGCACAAACACCGTTGATGTATCGTTTTATCAAACAACCGATTGAAAAAGCATTGAGTGTGAGTGCCTTTGGTGTTCCGTTATTTGTTGCGGGCATGATGGTGAGTGCATGGGCATTGCGCGGATTGCAGGAGGTATCCGAATGAAAACACTTGAGATGTTTGGATGGTTGAGTATTGCGCGTTTAGGTTTTATCCAAGCGTGTATGGGAGCCATTGTGGTGGTTACCACCTCGACGCTTAATCGCATTATGGTAGTTGAGTTAGCACTTCCCGCTTTGTTACCTGGATTCTTGGTCGGCTTTCATTACGTGGTGCAAATGGTGAGGCCGCTCATGGGATACGGCGCCGATCAAGGGCGGCGATGTACACCGTGGATGATGGGGGGAATGATGGTGTTGGCGATTGGTGGCTTGCTTGCCAGTGTTTCAACTGTGTTGATGGGTATCGATTTAATTTATGGCATTGCATTGTCTATCGTAGCTTTTTTATGTATTGGTTTGGGTGTCAGCGCTTGCGGAACTTCATTGCTGGTGTTGATGTCTAAACGTGTTCCTGAAGTTAGACGCGCGCCCGCCGCTACTGCTGTTTGGATGATGATGATCGTAGGCTTTGCGGTCACTGCAATCACTGTGGGTCAAATACTGGATCCTTATTCGCCTAAACGACTCATTGAAATCAGTGCTTACTTAAGTGCTGCAGTAGTGCTGATCACTGGTTTGTGTTTGTGGGGCCTAGAAGGTTATTCGTCAAACGAAACACTGATTTATGAACAATTAGATGAATATGAAGTTGAATTTATTTCTAACACCGCAACAGTTACAAGTCAAAAACAAAATTTTAAGCAAGTACTCGCCAGTGTTTGGAGTGAACCGCAAGCCAAAGCGTTTACTGTGTTTGTATTTTTATCGATGCTAGCCTACAGCTCACAAGATTTAATTTTAGAACCCTTTGCAGGTGTTTTATTTGGATTGGCGCCTGGTGAAACAACACAGTTATCAGGTTTGCACCACACAGCCGTTTTGTGTGGCATGTTGGCTGTTGCATTTGCGGGGATGGAGCGTGTGGCTGGCCGTTTAGGTTCTATTCAAAGTTGGATGGTGGGCGGTTGTTTAGTTTCTGGTATTGCGATGTTGGGTTTGTGTGTGTCTGGAATCGTTGGACCACCTTGGCCACTCAAGGCCAATGTATTTTTACTTGGCGTTGCCAATGGCAGTTTTTCAATCGCTGCGATTGCAACCATGATGCGATTGGCCACACAAGATGGTGAAAAGCGTGCAGGCACTCGAATGGGTTTATGGGGCGCCTCTCAAGCCATTGCATTTGGATTGGGTGGATTATTGGGTACAGGCGCAAGTGACTTGGCACATTATTTTGTCAACTCACAAGGCCTTGCCTACGCGTGCGTATTTGGTTTTGAAGCAGTGATGTTTGTGATGTCAGCAGGTTGTGCGGTATGGGTGGGCCGTTACGACAAACAAGACGTGAGTGTGCGTCGTCAATCCACTGGGCGTATAGCAAAGGAGTTAAGCCATGAATACTGAAACATATGATGCAATCGTCATTGGTGGTGGCCCAGCAGGAGCCACAGCCGCTGATGATTTAGCGACTCGCGGATATAAGGTGATGCTGTTGGATCGTCAGGGACGAACCAAGCCCTGCGGTGGAGCTATTCCGCCCCGACTTATCAAGGATTTTGAAATTCCAGATCATCTATTGGTTGCAAAAGCAAGATGCGCACGAATGATTTCACCCAAAGACAACCGAGTTGATATTCCCATTGAAAATGGATTTGTTGGCATGGTCAATCGCGATGAGTTTGACGAGTGGTTAAGAGAAAGAGCGCGTTCGCATGGTGCGGAGCGAGTCAAAGGTATATTTGAAAAAATCACACGCGATAGCGATGATGTTGCACGCGTGCACATTCAAATTCATACAAGTTCAAATGATCAATCGCCAATAAGTTCCAGTATTCGCGCACGTTTCATCATCGGTGCCGATGGTGCCAAATCAGAGGTTGCACGACAAACCATCAAAGGGGCTGAGCGCACCAAGTATGTTTTTGCTTATCACGAAATTGTGCGTGCACCGCAAGTGCAAGCCAACTACGACCCCAGTCGATGCGATGTTTACTATCGTGGAACTTTATCGCCAGATTTTTATGGTTGGGTTTTCCCACACGGCAATACCATGAGTATTGGTACCGGCAGTGCCGACAAAGGATTTTCATTGCGAGGTGCAGTGGGTCGTCTCAGAGAAACTGCGGGTTTGCAAAGCGCAGAAACATTGCGACGCGAAGGCGCACCCATTCCCATGAAGCCACTGCCCAAATGGGATAACGAAAAAGATATTGTTTTGGCGGGTGACGCGGCAGGTGTAGTGGCCCCTGCGTCGGGTGAAGGTATTTATTATGCGATGGCATGCGCACGCATGGTCGCCGATAGCGTGCATGAAGCAATACAAACTGGCAATGCGGCATGTTTGAAAAAAGCACGTAAAACTTTTATGAAACAGCATGGAAAAGTATTTTGGGTTTTAGGCATCATGCAATATTTTTGGTACCAAAACGACAAGCGCAGAGAAAAATTTGTCACCATCTGCGAAGATAAAGACGTGCAACAACTCACGTTTGAGTCTTATATGAACAAAGTATTGGTCCGCAAAAAACCCATGGCGCACGTGCGTATTTTCTTCAAAGACTTGGCGCATCTATTTGGTACGGCCCGAACATAATGATCAGCAATCGATGGGTTGGTTTAGCGATTGCAATTGCCTGTAGTTTTTCAGTCGCAGCGATTGGTGGTGCCCTAACAGATTTAGGGCCTTGGTATCAATCGCTGCAACAACCCACATGGAAACCTGCTGATGCCGCATTTGGTACTATTTGGACCACTATTTTTAGTTTGTGTGCACTCAGTGGTTGGGGTGCTTGGCAGTTGTCTCAAAACCGAAAACAAAAAATTCGTATCGTTGTTTTATTTGCATTCAATGGCGCCCTCAATTTATTATGGAGTTGGCTTTTCTTTCAGCAGCACAGACCCGATTGGGCATTGATTGAACTGTACGCCCTTTGGGCCTCAGTTTTATTTCTGATTATGGGCTTGTGGCGTATTTCTAAAACATCGAGTTTGATGTTGTTGCCCTATTTGGCGTGGGTCACGGTTGCGGGATTTTTAAATAAAGCGAACATTGAACTCAATGCCCCTTTTGTGATGGAGTGGTTGATGCATTCAACCAATGGATAATTTTTTCTGCGCACATCTGTGGTTGTTCCTCGTGAGCGAGATGTCCTAATTGATTAAATATTTCTAATTGCGAGTTTATAATTTGATGGCGTGCAATCCTTGCTTGTGCGATGGGAATGGTTTTGTCGCATTCGCCCGAGGCAATCAAAACAGGACCCGTTAACAAATGCAATTGATCGGGCAATTGCCCCAAATTCCACGCTGACATCATTTGAAGTACGCCTCTTAAATGCGCAGGCGACTGCATCAAGGTGCGATAAAAAAATAAATCATCGGCACTTATTTTTGAGCCCGTGCTCTTTAGAATTTGTTCAATCACCATTTCTTTGCTCAGATGCTTGGCAAACAACCACGCAGACAAAGGGTTGAATGAAATGAGTTTGGCTGACACGGGAAATAAAAATTGTGTCAATCCTGTAAGAGGCAACCAAGCGGGGCTCAATGCAATCAATCGCGGCATTGGCATTTTGTATTGACTCAAAATTAATTGGGCTGCAATTGCAGCGCCCGCAGAATGTGCAATCACGATATCGGGCCAAATATGTATCGATTTGAGCAATTGATTCAACGATTGAACCATGCGATCAAAGGTTGCAGCTTCTTTGTGCGGTGTACTGCTAAACGCGTGACCGGGTGTATCAACTGCCAATAATCGGTAGTGCTGCGATAGATAGGGCGCTATGCCCCGCCATGTATGCGTCGACGCGCCCAATCCATGAAGCAAAAGAATGGTAGGCCCTTGACCAAACATTTGAATGTGCCAGCGAACATCTTGCGTTTGAATCCATTGACTGTGCTGCGAGTTAGGCCATTGATGCTTGAATGAATCCCAATCCATGGGCGGATAAAAAGAATCAAACATCGCTTATGACGCAATCGCTGTTTGTACAGCATCTGCCAATCGTTGCGAAGCCACATACGGCATCGGTAAATAACGACCTTGCAGCGTGTTTGCTAATTCTTGCGCCTGCCCTGTGGGTTGTGGCGCTGTATCAATCCACAGCGATGCAAATCCTTGTGTGGCCCAATGCTTGGCCCATTGCAATGCATCGGCTTGCGCTTGCGTGCGTCCACCCAAGCCTTCGATCGTGACATTGGCTTTGCCGTCACTCAGCATCACCAACAAAGGTGAAATACCTTGACGTTGCAAGGCTTGCGCTTGCTCACTGGCGTGTTTCAGTGCTAACGCAATCGGTGTACCACCACCACCTGGTAAACCCGCCAATGCTTTTTTTGCTCTCACCAGCGAGCGTGTGGGGGGTAATAATGTTTGCGCTTGCGAGCCACGAAACGCAATCACACACACGCTGTCGCGTCTGCAATACGATTGCTGCAATAGTATTTC
>RFYV01000071.1 GCA_009921265.1 Betaproteobacteria bacterium
TAGCGCAGAGCAAAACTGAACTATTTTCGGCAGCTAAAACCCGCCTAAATTTGCTTAAAAACCAAGCAAATTTCCCTGTTTCTTCCACACCGCTTCCACACTCTCGGTTCGACCCCTATAAGTCGTTGATCTGTATGAGGAAAATATTTCTTAAACGGATTTTGTGTTTGTTTAAGAAAGTGTCCCATGACAAAGAACGTGGTCTTGACCCAGTATTCCAGTACCGCCGTTATGTTTAAGTTAGTCCAATTTATTTGATGATGACCACCAAAACACTGCATGGCGAGTGCTCAATTAAAGCCTTTGGAAATGAACCAGCCCACCATCTCTCCAACCAGTTATTACGATGCTGATGGCCTAGCATGATTAAGTCTGCGCCAATGGTATGCGCGTATTCAGCGAGCATATCAACAGCATCACCTTTGAGCAATTTCCCAGTAGCCGAAATCCCAGCCTTGTTAAGTTGCTCAACGCCGTCGTTGAGAATTTTCAAACGCTGATCATCTTCTATTTTATTTTCCAGTTCGCTGAAATAAGAACCTTCATGGCCCATCGAAATTGTTTCGTAGAGCCCCACTGAAAGTAGATAAACTTTGGCATGCTTCCATTGAGAGAGCTCTTTGCAATTTAGCAGCGCATGCTGGTTTTCAAGTGATCCGTCGTAGGCCAAAATGACTTTTTGTTCCATTTAATAGTTCCTTGACCAATCACTTTGTTACTTATTCAGGTTAAGTATTCGCTGTTTCTAATTAGATTTAGATTCTTCTTGAAAAGCTCTATCCGTACATTAATTATTTGATTCTATTTGTGTTGCTTGCAAATTTATCATTCAGTTTGCTAAAAGGAATTGGATGATCTCTTTGTTAAAAAACGCCCATTGCTCTGCACTGCTGATATGGGCTGCATCTTTAATTATTAGCAACTGAGCTTTGGGCAGAAGTGAAACAATTTTCTGTGACATCGTTAGAGCAGTAGCTTGATCGTGCTCACCAGCAATGACCAATACGCTTGATTTGATTGCGCTCAATTGTGATGAGAGGTCAAAATTTATTAATGCATTTGACGTACCCCGATAGCCAACTACGGATGTCGTTCTAATCATCTCTTCGATTTTTTGAATCACCTTTGGATTGTTTTCAATAAAACCTTTTGTAAACCACCTTGAAATGGTTGATTCAATTTGGGAAGACATACCATGCATTTCAGCTTGTAACGCTCTTTCTCCCCATATGGACTGAGCATTGGGAGCTGCTTGGCATGTTGTATTGGCTAAAACGATGCGATCAACTTTATCTGGATATTTAAGAGCAAACGCTTGGCCAATCATCCCTCCAAGTGAAGTGCCGATCCAATGTACTTTTTGTATGCCCAAGTATGTCAATAAATGGGCGGCGTCATCAGCCAGTTGCACCATTGGGTAGGGGCCCTCGGTTGCTTCAGTCTCACCATGACCTCGAATGTCATATTGGAGGACTGAAAAATGTTTAGTTAATGCATTTATCTGAGGTTCCCAAATATCCATGCTCGCGGAAACAGGATGGCTCAATATGACCCATGGACCAGCTCCACTCAATTTGTAATTAACTTTAATTCCGTTCACTTCCGCTTTCATTTTTAACCTCTACTTTTTAGATCTATTTGCTCTGGGCAATTGCAGCATTGACTTTGGGCATGACTTCATTTGCAAACAATTCCATAGAACGTTTGCCTAAAGCAGGATCCATCCAGTCATGACATGCATAAACTAGGTTGCCAAAGTCTCCTACTTGTTCTCTGAAAGCTAGAATTTGATCAACTACTGAATTGACAGTCCCAGCAAGTACCAGTCTCTTGGTGACAAATGAGGGTGTGATTTCTGAATCTGTCATATTTGGATCTGTTTTAAATAGATTACTTCGGCCTCCGCCTATCAGTTTTCTTGTCAGTTGCTGATAGTAAAAGTGATAGGGTCCATCAGATTCAAGTGCGTATCTCTGAGCGGTTTTTTCATCGTCACAGACAAAAATACTTTTTGCAACTCGCCATTCAGTAGGTGACGCGACTGCGCCAACAGCATTTCTTCCTTCAACGTACTTCGGCCAGTGTGATTTAACCCATTCTGGCATCAGAAAGTTTGCAGATATCGGTCCCCAGCCCCGTTTCGCCATTTCGGTCACACCTTGTGAGAAAGGTGCAACTGCTGTTCCAACAATAGGCGGGTGGGGTTCTTGATAGGGTTTCATGACGAATCCCTGGCCGATTTCTGGGATCATTGTTTTCTCTACAGAGATATCCCAAAATTGGCCTTTGAGGTTGTACGGGGGAGAGCTCTCCCATATTTTCAAAATCATGTTGATGCTCTCAACGAACATCGCATTTCTGTCTCTTCCAAAATTACCAAAAATTTCTGCATCTGACATAAGCCCACCAGGACTGATGCCCATGATGAAACGACCTTCGAGTAGATGATCTAACATGGCAACCTGGGCTGCGATTGCAGCGGGGTGCGCATTGGGCAGGTTGATCGTGCCAGTGCCTAATTTGATTTGTTTTGTTTGTGCTGCCAGGCTTGCTAAGAAAATCAAGCTTGATGTCACAGTTTCTGCTGCATCTGTTACATGCTCTCCAACATAAGCTTCGCTGAAGCCTAATCGCTCAGCTAACAAAATTGCTTCTCTATCTTCCTTAAGTGTTTCTGTCACATTGCGACCCGGTGGGTGCAGCGGCATCATAAAAGTACTGTATTTCATCCATTTCTTTCTTGAATTTGTTTCTATCTTTTTAAATTAAGTTTGTTTCTAGTTCGGTGCCACTTGCATAGCACCCCTTGTAATAGAGCAGTGCTTCTTTTTCTGTGCTGTTGAAATTTTCAACAAGTCCGAGAAAAAGTATGTGATCCCCAACTTCTTGACGCAGCCAAGTTGTGCATTCAAAAATGGCTGAGCAACCTGAAATCAATGGAACTCCTAATTGGCCAAATTCGTATTCCACATTTGCAAATTTCTCTTCAATTTGGCTAGAAAAGCGTTTCGACAAACCGATTTGATCCTTGCTTAGGACATGAATCACAAACCTTCCTGTGTCATCAAAGGCTTTCAAGCTAGGAGACCGTTTGTTAAGACTCCACAGAACGATGGGTGGATCGAGAGATACAGAATTGAATGAATTGATGGTGACGCCAACTGGGAAATCGTCAGTTGTTTTGGTACTGACGATGGCGACTCCTGTACCAAACTTGCCTAAAGCATTTCGATAGTCGTGCTGGTTGAATTCTTTGTAAGTGATCATATGATCACTATAAATTCGCGCTGCACCTTTATGGAATAAGTATTTACCCTGATCGGAGCGTTAAGTTTTTTTGGACTGAGCGGTCTCTAGCAGCCTTGGTATGACTGTCTGTGCACCCGCCATGAAATGTTCAACGGTGAGGCTAATCATTTCATTTAGGTCATCTTCAAGAGGGACGTCAAAGATCCATTGGCGTTGGCCAAAATAGAACACCCTAGAGTTGATACTCCACACCAATTCAACCTCTGATGAAAGAAGGGGTAGCTCTTCAATGGTGGGAAGGCCCATTTCATTTCGCAGTTCAATGGCAATGGGTTCAAGAATGCGTTTTCTCAGAATTGCCAGATATTTGCGATTGATGTCTTCGCCCCGCAAACCAGAAAACATGAAAATTCGAACCCAGTCACGCGTCAGAGCAGCTTTGGCGTACTCTGTGTAAAGTCGTGTTAATCGCTCAGTTAGGGGTAGCGATCGGTCCTGAATGACTGACTCCCAAAACGGGCTCCATTTCCCCATGTAAACAACCTCAAAAACTCTGTTGATGAGAGCCTCTTTGTTGGGGAAGTATTTATAGAGCAGGGACTGGGTCACGTCCAATCGTTTTGCCAGCTCTCGTGTATCGCCCCCAAACCCTACTTCAGAAAAAAACTTGATGGCCTCTTGGATAATGTGCTCTTCTCTTTGTTGGCCAGAGAGGCGCTTTTTGGGAGGCGATTTTTGGGGCGTCAATCAGGTCTCCTTTGAATTTCACGGTATTTCTACGTTAACCAGCGTATTTTGGCTCACAGAAGCCATGATCGCCTCCAATGCCGCAACATTGGCAAGCATTTCTGTGTGAGAAACCGGGTAGGGGCTGACGTTTCTGACTGCAAACGCAAACGATTCGAGGTTTGTCAGGACTGCTGGTGCTGGCTCTGTGAAATGCTTTTTGACGGGTTGGCCCATCAGTGCAATCGTGACATCCCAGCCAGTTGGATTTTCTGGGTGCGATCGATCTCTAATTTCAACCCATCCTTTAGAGCCGTAAACGGCTAATCGACCATCAAATGGCGTGGCCAATACGGCACCAATGAGGGCATTTGACCCGTTTGGAAAGCCCATCATGATGCCCAGAGTGTCGCCATTTTCGAAATTTGAGCCCAATGTAGACAGTCTTGCCCAAACGGTTTCGCAGGGTCCTAGTATGGAAATACTTAAATCCACCAGGTGAATTCCAGTCGCTGTGAGGGGGCCCACAGGTGCATGAAGATTCGAAAGTCGCCAATTGTCTTTTGGCAATGCAAAAAATTTGTTTTGGCTGAAATTGGCCTCGATTTGGAGAATGGTGCCAAGCTCTCCATTTTTAATCATTTTCTTTAACGCCACGACTTCTGGTTCGAACCTTCGCTCATGGCCAATACCCAATATCAAATTGCGAGATGAGCAAGCATGAATTGCCAACCTTGCATCTGAAAGTGACAAGCACAAGGGTTTTTCGCAAAAAACGTGTTTGTTGGCCTCGGCAGCCTGAAGAATTTGTTCGGCGTGGTGTTGGTGAGGCGAGCACAAAATGACCACTTCCAACTCTGCTTGCTTCAACAGATCTTGGAAGTTGTCATGAATCATGACTCCCTTCAAATCGCCGTCGCTTTGCATGGCGGATCTGGTTAAATCGGAGGTTTCAGCAATCCCTATCAATTTAAAGTTCTTAGATCCTTGTAATTCTTTGAAAATGGTTTTCCCCCACCATCCAAAGCCTACAAGACCGGCTTTAACGGGGCGTGACATGGGTCGCTTGTCAGTGATTTGCGTCATTGGGAAACTTTCCTAGGGCTGGTTAAGTTCGGCTAAGTCTACTAGAATTTAAACTAATTGATCAATTGAACACAAAATGGCATTTCACAATATGCGTCAAAATCCTAGAAGCATTCAATTGTTTGTTGCGGCTTATGAAGAGCAGTCCTTTACTCTTGCTGCTCAGCGAGAGCACGCAACGCAGTCTGGCGTATCTCAGCATGTAAGTGACCTAGAGGATTCTCTGGGGGTGAAATTATTCTCTAGGTCAGTAGGCGCAGTTCAACCGACGCCCGCTGGCACGGCTTATTACTCTGCCTGCGTTGAGTTTCTAAAAGCACATGAAATGACACTTAGGGCTATAGAGCCTTTTCAAGGAAGTCGGCAAGGTGAAATTAAAGTGGGCATGACACCTGTTATGACAAGAGCGGTATTGGCGCCAGCTTATGCGAGATTTACCAAACAAAATCCCAATGTCATCGTGCGAATTATTGACTCTTATTATGGCGAGCTAACAGACAGGGTTCGGTCTGGTGAATTAACTTTTGCCATTGTTCCCTCCTCGATTGGTTCAAAAGGTGTGCGAACGAGTTTTTTTGCAAGAGCTCCCGAGATGCTTGTTTCAGGACGAATGAGCCCCTATAAGCACTGTCAACCATTGAAATTGGCTGATCTGCCCCCTCTCAATTTGGCCATCCCAGGCCCTAGCAATGCGCGTCGAAAATTGATTGATGCTTACATCACTTCAAATGGCGTTGGCATCAAGAGTTTTGCTGAATTTGACACCATGGCTGGAACCTTGGATCTCGTATCTAGGGGAGAGTGGGCAACTATTTTGCCAATGATGATGATTGCCAATGACATTGACACAGGAAAATACAACATCAATCCCATTGAAGATCCACCCTTGATTTTAGAAACATTTGTCATTGAGCCAGCTCGTAAAACGATGTCAGATGTGGCCTTAGATTTCTTGGAATGCGTTAAAGAAGAGTTTGCTTTTTCAATTGCTAAAGCGACACAACTCTTAAAGAACGGTGGGCATTAAGTTAAGTGATTACCTGCATCACTTCTAATAATTTGAACTGCAGTTAATTCAGCTATACGATTTCCCTTGATTAATTACTCAAATATTTTGAGTCAGAAGGGTAATCTTAGTGGAACGTATTTCAATATCGCAGTCAAATACGTTAGTTAAGTGGCTATCGCGCTGCTTCTGGGTGATGCTCTTTTCGTCTTCTGCCGCATTTTCTCAGAGTGACTATCCAAGCAAACCTGTTCGAATCGTTGTCCCATTCAGCGCCGGCGGAATGAGTGATGGTTTGGCTCGGTTGTATGCAAAAGAGTTATCGGACCGCTTTGGGCAACCATTCATTTTAGAGTTTAAGCCAGGCGCTGCGACCAATTTAGGTGCGGCTACAGTAGCGATAGCACCTCCTGATGGTTATACGTTGTTTGTTTCGACGATGGCATCTCATGCGCTTAATAAATGGAGCTATAAAAGTTTAAGCTACGACGCTGACGCTATGGTCAATGTTGGGTTACTAGGCGTTGTTCCTTCCTTTTTAGTTGTTCGGCCAGACTCGCCTTACAAAACATTTGATGAGCTCATTCGAGCAGCAAAATTAAGCTCACAAGGATTGAGTTACGGTACGCATGGCGCTGGCGGCCCTAACCATCTAATCACTGAGTTATTGCGCACAAAAGCTGGCATTCCACAACTTTTGCATGTTCCTTATAAAGGGCTTCCTCAGTCCAGCGTAGACCTCATTGGGGGGCGCATCGATTTCATGATCGATGGTGCTTCTATTAATCTAGTAGATGGTGGTCGATTAAGAGCACTCGCAGTGACCTACCCTAAGCGGTGGCCGTCACAGCCCAATGTCCCAACAATGGCCGAAGTAGGGTATCCCGATGTGACAATGACTGCGTTCTTCGGCATTTCTGCGCCTGCTGGCACGCCTACCCAAATAGTTGAAAAGTTGAATCACGCGTTGAAGTCGATAGCTGCAAGTCAGGACATTGAGAAAAAAATAATTGCAATGAATGTTTTACCTCTCCCACTTAATCGTCAAGAAACATCTGCATTTATCAAAGAACAATCAGAAAAATGGCGCCCTGTCATTAAGTCACTAAATATTGTTTTTGAATAGTTGTATAGCGATCTGAAGACTTTTTAAATACCAAGGAGATAAGATGGAAATCTCAGCAGAAAACGCACTAATTAGTAGAAGAAAATTAAACACAATGGCAGTGTTGAGTGCTTTGATGCCTGCCTCTTCAATGGCACAGGCGGAATATCCTAGTCGTCCCGTCAAGGTTATTTCACCATTCCCTGCAGGTGCGTTCACTGACGGTATTACGCGTGCCTATACCAAAGAACTACAGGACAGACTCGGTCAACCTTTTATTCTTGACTATAAACCTGGAGCGAGCACCAATATTGCAGCTTCTTTTGTGGCATCTGCACCAGCAGATGGGCACACTTTGCTGATTTCAACTTTAGCTTCACACTCTCTGAATAAATGGAGTTATAAAAATTTAAATTACGACGTAGAAAAAATGATGTCTGTCGGAATGATGGGTGTCAATGCTTTTTATGTGGTTGTTCGAAGTGACTCACCTTTTAATTCGCTGCAAGATCTCATCAAAGCAGCTAAAGACAGTCCAAACGGATTAGCCTATGGATCCCACGGTGAAGGTGGTGCCAACCATGTGGTGACAGAACTGTTTAGAACGCAAGCAGGAATTGGAAAGTTAATACATGTACCTTATAAAGGCGGCGAATCTCACCGTGATTTAATTGCTGGCCGACTCGACTTCATGATTGATGGCGCGGCTATCAATCAGGTCATAGGTGGTCGGTTGAAGGCCTTGGCAGTTGCTTACCCAAAGAGGTGGCCAACTCAAGAAAAAATTCCTACGATGGCTGAATCGGGATATCCGGAAGTAACAATTGCCACTTATTTTGGTTTGTCGGCTCCTGCCGGAACTCCTGCGCCAATTCTTGAAAAGTTGAATTTGCACATGCGTGAGATTGCAAAAGATGCAGATTTCCAAAAGCGCATGTTAGCAATGAACGTTCAAGCACTCCCTATGACTAGACAAGAAACGGATGGTTTTATCAAACTTCAGACTGATAAATGGAAACCTATTTTGAAGTCACTCAATATTTCATTCGAATAACAAGCTAGTCAGAACTTTTACCCATGAACATAAAAAAATATTTCATCAAGGCTTTGAATTACATTTCTTGGCCTGCTTTTATTGCAATGATGATGTTCAGTGGTAGTGCGCACGCTCAAGTTGAATATCCCAACCGACCTGTCAAAATAATTATTCCTTTTCCAGTGGGTGGGTTGTCTGATAGTTTGGCCAGGCTTTACGGCAAAGAACTCTCAGAACGTTTAGGTCAGCCCTTCATTGTTGAGTCAAAACCAGGTGCTGCAACCAATATTGGTGCTGCCTATGTTGCAGCTGCACCTAATGATGGATACACACTGTTGGTGACAACCATTGCAACCAATGCCCTGAACAAATGGTCCAGTCGTCCGCTTAGTTTTGATCCACATGGTTTCGCAGAAATCGGAATGCTAGGCGTTAATACCTTATATGTCATGGTAGGTGCAAATTCGCCTTATCGAACAGTGCAAGACATTGTCAAAGCAGCTAAAGAGAATCCACAGGGATTGTCTTATGGTTCCTTTGGTAGCGGTACACCAAATCACATGCTGGCAGAAATGTTCAGACAGTCAGCTGGCATTAAAAATTTAACTCATGTTCCCTATAAAGGCGCTAGTGATTCAAGCATTGATTTGATAGCAGGGCGCATTGATTTCATGATTGATGGTGCCACCATTAATCTAGCGAACAGCGGAAAGCTTCGTGCATTGGCTGTTGCATTTCCTAAACGCTGGCCAACTCAACCATCAGTTCCGACCATGGCAGAAGTGGGCTTTCCAGATGTAACCATCTCTACATATTTTGGTCTTGCTGCACCACCCAACACGCCGCCCGCAGTCTTAGATCGATTGAATGCTGCACTTCGAGCAATTTCTTCGACACCCGACATGGAGAAAAAACTGTTGGCATTGAATGTGATGCCAATGTCGGTGAGTCGACAAGAAGCTACTAGCTTCATGCGACAACAATCGGAAAAATGGGGGCCGCTTTATAAAACTTTAGAGCTTCCAGATAAGTGAATTAAATGAGTAACGTTGAATCATTCTTTAACTTAACAATAGAAATCTTATGAAAACTCAAAATGTAAGCAATGAGTGGAAGAACTTAAAACCTTTCCCCGAACCAACTTGGGAACTAGAGGGCGTAGAGTGCAATGGAAAAATCTACTTGATAGGCGGAATTACCAATGGATGGGCTGCTAAAACAGGGTGGACGCCCAATCGTTTTGTTTATGAATACAACCCACGAAACGATGAGTGGACGCGCAAGGCTTCCATTCCATTGCCACTCCATCACATGGCGGTGACTGAACTAGATGGTTTAATTTATGGTTTTGGTGGGTATAGGACGCCCGAACAAGGGCCAGATGATTGGCAACCAGTTGCACATGCCTGGACCTACGATCCACAAACAGATATATGGACTGAATTGCCTTCACTTCCAGAAGCAAGAGGCGCATCCGCTGCTTCTGTTCTGAACGGAAAAATTTACATTGCTGGCGGCTCAGTTGCTTGTCGCAGGAAGGGGCAAAAGGCTGCGCAATTAGCGCCACATACTAGTAGTGCAAAAGTTTTTGTTTATGATCCTTCATCTAAAACATATGCTGAAGCAGCACCAATGTTGACTGCGAGAAATCACCATTTGTTAGAAACGCTTAATGGAAAACTTTACGCACTGGGCGGTAGAGTCGGGTCAAGCAATGCATTTACTTCTAGTAACAAAATTGACTTAGTGGAAGAATATGACCCAACGGATGACACTTGGTGGCCAAAATCTCGAATGTTGGCTGCACATGGTGGCATGCTGTCATGCATTCATGATGGTGCGATCTACGTATCGGGGGGGGATGCCTTGCGTATGATTGAAAAATACGATGCTCAAAACGATCGATGGACCATTGCAGCCGAATTGCCAAGACCGCGCTTAGGTGGTTCTGGCGGCTGCATCGATGGCAAGATGTATGTCATCACTGGGCATGTACGCACAGAAAATGGCAGTCAACCTGTGTCAGACAATATTGTTCTTGAATTAACTTGAGTAAATGAAAGAAGTCAAATTTCTGAAAATTTCTAATTTGAATTTAATCTTCCATGGAAATTTTCAGAGATTGAACGACAGGGCGCCATTTTTCTGAAGTCTGTCTAATAAATTCGGTGGCTTCTTGTCGTGTCCCTCGCATCGGTTGTGCGTGCAAAGCAAGAATTCGATTTTCATTCTCTGGATCTGATGCGACATCTCTAATAGCCTTATTGAGCTTCTCGAGAACGGCTACCGGTGTTCCTGCAGGAGCAGACAAACCAATGAATGATTGCATGGTGACATCTGGCAAACCCGCTTCCGCTGTCGTGGGAATTTCTGGCATGCTAGGCCATCTTTTGGGCGTTGCAACTGCCAGGGCTCTTAGCTGACCAGTTTTGATTTGGTTTACAACTGATGCGTCCACCATAAAATCTAAACGCCCAGCCATTAAGTCCAGAGTAGCACCCGTCTTATATGGGACATGCAAAAGTTCCTTGATTCCAGCTTTCGACCGAAAAAGTTCAGTTATTAAATGGGCTGCACCGCCGGTGCCAAGCGACCCGTACTTCAAGCTTTCTGAAGATTTGTTGGCTGTATTTACCAGATCACTGACACTTTTAAAGGGCGACTCTGGTCTCACAACGATGTAAAAGGCTGAAGTACCCATAAGACCAATTGTTGCAAAAGTATCAGGATCGTAGGAGAGTTTTTTGTATGTCCATTTGTTCAAAGCGTTAGAGGCTAAATTAGACATCAAAAGCGTGTAGCCATCTGGGGCTGCTTGAGCAACATAAGCTGCAGCAATGTTAGTGCTTGCGCCGGGTTTGTGTTCAATGATAAATGGTTGCCCAAATCTCTTCGCAAAGTCATTGGTGAATATTCTGAGTACGCTTTCAGGAACACTTCCAGGACCAAAAGGCACAATGACTTTAATGGGACGATTTGGATAGTCAGATTGAGCGTATGACAATGCAGAAAAAAAACAAATCAATAAAAAAGAAACCAGTTTTTTTAACCAATAAAAATTTAATTTCATTGAAGGTGACTCCAATTAAATTGCGGACAACTTTTTGAGAGGTCTTCAATTTTTCGCATTTGTATGTTTTTATATCTCTCGTCAACTACTGCATCTTCTAGACGACTTGGCATGATGTAAAAGTCACCATTTTCTAGACCTTGAATCAGCATCTCGGCCATTTCAGACGGTTCTTTCCCAGCTGCCATTCGCGTTTGAACAGTACTTTGATAAGTACTCATGAAATTTTTGGATTCAAGTGATTTATCTTTACTGGCTAAATTTGAATCTTCATCAGACTTGGTATCTACTGGCCTGATTCGATTTGAATTTGAATTTAAATTTGTATTGACTGCGCCAGGACATAACACGGATACAGCCAATTTACTGTTGACTTGTTTCAGTTGCGCATAAAGTGCTTCTGTCAATGCAATCACTGTATGTTTGCTGGTGGAGTACAAGCTGGTTCCAAATATTAGCCCCGCTTTTGATGCCGTATTTATGATGTGTCCTTCTTGTCCATGCGCCAACATGAGCGGGGTAAAAACACGAATTCCATGAATAACACCCCAAACGTTGATATCAAGAACCCATTTCCAATCGGAAATACTGGCTTCCCATAAACTTTTATCATCAGCTGCACCGCCACCAATACCAGCGTTATTACAAAGTATATGGATGTTGCCGAATTTGCTTACTGAGAATTCTGCGAGTTCACGGACAGAAGACTCGCTTGTTACATCTGTTACTTTTCCTTCAACATCGTAGCCTTCAGACTTAAGCCTACTCACTTGTTTGTCAATTGAATCAGGATCAATGTCAGCGATAACTACTTTCATGCCGGCTTTTAAAAACCGTTCAGCGATTGCCAACCCAATACCATTTGCTGCGCCTGTGATGACTGCAGTTTTACCGGTTAAATTTATCGTCATACGCCTTACTCTAATGAAAAATTAAGAGACTTCACAATGGGGGCCCACTTAGCAGTCAGACCCTTAATAAATTCGGCTGTTTCTTGTTTCGACATTGGTTTCGAAACCATATTGCCTTCTAAAACTCGTTTTTTGATGTCAGGCTCTGTCAGTGCACTCATGAGTGCAC
>RFYV01000072.1 GCA_009921265.1 Betaproteobacteria bacterium
AAAAATTGTAAATTACAATTTTTCCAGCACTTTTGCTGATTTTGCACTCAGCGCTGTCATTTTGCACTCGAAAAGTTAGAAGCTAGGCGTGGGGCTCGAATCGAAAAAGGCAAAAGTTAGGCCTTAGTTAAAGACTCATTTCAATTTCTAAAAAAGACATATTCACGTTTTAGTTCAAATTTAATTGTCCACCCATTTGACGTAGGTGCCAATCGTCGCACGTGTTGTAAGAAAATTATTTGCTGGATGTGCAGTATCAGCCAAGCCAAAAGATATACCACATACAACTTTATTGTTCTGATCGATACTTAAATAGCGGTGCAGTAGATCACTGTAACGAGCGAGCGAGGCCTGAGCGATCGACGCTACTCCATGTGACAAGGCAACTAACATGAAGTTAGATACCCAAGCTGCACAATCCATTGCGCCATAAGTACCTAAGGCACTTGGCGCCGATACGATCACTAAGTGGGGTGCACCAAAGAGTTCAAAATTTCTTAATGCATTCAATTCTCTTTCAGCTTTATTGTTCTTTTCGATTCCCATCGCATTAAAAAGTTGAATTGCAGCATCGCGACGACGTTCCAGATAGATTCCTTCATAGGCATCAGGAAAAGCAATGTCGCTTGAACCATTGGTTTGGGCACCACCTAAAGAGGCTGCCACGTATAAAGCTTTTCTAAGCCTGTCCGTTCCCTCAGCCCGCGTGATGGTCAGTTGCCATGGCTGGGTGTTACACCAAGAAGCAGTACGTTGTGATGTGTCAAGAATACGCTCAATAAGTTCTTGAGGGAGCTCATCAGGAAGAAATGCACGGCAACTGCGGCGCGTAAGCATGAGGTGTTCTAAAGTAGTAGACAGATTGTTGTGAGTCATATTGAAAAGCATCTCAATTTTTATTGAATGCTATTCCTCCTTGAAACGAGTGGATGAATTAATTTGGATACGTTCTTTTGCAAGATATATTGAGACACCAGCGCAAAGGAAAAATGCAATCACAGCAGTTATTCTGCCTATAAGGCCAATTGGCGACCACAATGATAAAAGACCAATCATTACGAATAGTATTTGCATCCCAAATGTAACCTGACCAAAAAAATAACCGGCTATACCTGCCGTAAGAGAAAACATGGCTGATATGACTGTTAGAAAGATGACAACATCTTCAAAACTCTGAGGTGAATGTAATATGGATGGATATGCAATAAATAAAAAGGGCAGAATAAAAAAAGAAATTCCGATTTTTACGGCAATCCAAGAAGATGTCCAAAAGTTTGAGTTCGCGATTCCTGACGCAGCTAACACAGCCATTGCCACAGGCGGTGAAATATCAGCAGCAACACCCAAATAAAAAACAAACATATGTGCTGCAATTGGTTCAATTCCGAGTTGTATGACCGTTGGCGCAAACAGCAATACAACTAATACATAAGTTGCAACAGTTGGCAATCCGGTGCCTAAAAGTATTGATGCAAATGCAATGATGCCCAAAATCACCGTTACATTTCCATCGGCTAATGTGATAGCTACACTGGATAGACGTTGGATGGTTAAGGGCATGCTGAGTAAAGTCACAACCACTCCAATAATGGCACCGGCCACTACAACAACCATCACTGATTGAGCAGACCTTTCAATTTGTTGCAGCATTGGCAGAGCCAATTCCTTGAATGACTTTGATTGATCCGATCTATTTGATTTAATTAAAATTTCAATTAAAAACAATATAAAGGTTGCAACCGTTGCCACAAAAGCAGAGTATTGGGGAGAAAAACCTTGACTCAGTGCAATGATGAGCGCAATAACTGGGATAAGAAGGTAACTTTTCCCCCAGCTCGCCCTTTCATGAGGTTCAAATTTAATTTTGTGAGTGTTTGACTGCATTCCAAGTGCATGGGTTGTTAATAGCACGCAGGAGATGAAAAGCAGAGATGGAAAAATGCTAACTGTTGCGATTTCTGAATAAGGCTTATTAAGAAACTGCGCCATTAAAAAAGCAGCAGTTCCCAAAATAGGCGGGATAATTTGACTACCAGTTGCTGCAACGCTTTCAATGGCAGCAGCTTGTTCGGGTGTATAACCTGCTTTTTTCATCAAAGGAATCGTGAATGAACCCGTTGTTCCGACATTCGCAACAGGTGCTCCTGTAATCGCACCAAATAAAGAGCTGACACCAACAGCTGTAAGTCCAGCTCCGCTGCGAACGCGACCTGAAATCCACATCGTCAGCGAGCCAAAAAAATCTGCAATACCAGCGCCTTGAACGACGGCACCAAACACCAAAAACATGGATACGACTTCAATGATGATTGTAGGAATATCGCCATAGGGCCCAGATAGAGAACCAGGTAGCTGAAGAATGACACGATTAAAAGAAATGCCTGGGTGATACAGGATGCCCGGCATGGAGCTTCCATAAACGTTATAAATGATCAATAAAATTGCCAATGCTGGCATGATCCAGTCCAAGACCTGTCTGGAAGCCTCTATCACTGCCGCAAGCAAAACAATTCCTAAAAAATAATCAAGCGCTGGTGGTTGACCCAGCGGCATACTGAGTCTCTCTATGGAATTTAAAAAATGTAAAGATGAAACAATCGATGAAATGAGGTGAAAGCCGTTCCATATTTTTCCAAGCCCCGGAGAACGAATCAATGCTTCCAAAAAATAAATAGCCAAAATGGCACCTGTATATCCGATGACTAAATGAAAACTAGATGGGGGTGGTAATAATATAAATGCAAGTGGAATATAAAGAACAAGTAAGACTTTTAAAATTTGAATTAAAAAACTAAAACGTTGTTCTGCTGAAGTTTTCAAATCATTAATCATTTGCTCTGATTGATTGTTAAATTACCTGTACTATTCAATGTTGATCGAAAAGCATTTTTTTCTCGATAAAATTTCAGGGCTCCTGGATGCACTGGTAAATCATCCGTTAAAAATTTCGAGCCATATATGGGTCCTTCTTTGTAAACTAAATTGGCTGGGTGTGTAGCGCCAATTTTCGTAACATCCAAAAAAAATGCCGTTAAAAATTTATGAACTACATCATCTGCCAAATTATTTCTTGCAATAATAATGGTTGTGATGCCATTTGTTTGTAAATCACTGGGGGAGATACTTGCATCCATCTTGCGAACTTCAGCAATATCTGCACCGCTACCCAACTGCCAACCTTTGCTCACCATCGCTGTATTGATATTTTCTGGCATGCGTAGAGCGCGTAGTTTGATGCCTCTTGCTGTTGCCTGATCAACCCAATCAGGTAACTTTCCAGCAAATGTATAGCCCACCTGCGCAGCGCTTCTGCCGTCAAGCAGTGCGTCTACAGCTTGGCTTAGGGCAATCTGTGAAAGTTTTATGGAATTGGGGCGTACAACTCCACTTTGTACGAGGCTTTGTGCCAAATCTTGGTTCCAAAGATTGATAACAGCGCCAGGTGTGTGACCATTAACCGTTTTACCTGCTAAATCTGCAAGACTTTTAATGGGTGAGTTTTCTGGCACGATCATGAAAAAGAAAGTTGGAAAACCAGATAGAACTTGAGAAAATCCACGAATTTGTTGAAAGCCACCCGTGCCATTCCAAACCTTTCTTAAGGTTGGAGTGTCTACATTTGCAAAGTCATATTCACCTCGACTAAGCGTTAGTAAGCTATCAATGGTTCCACCTGAATTAACCGCAAATATTTCAAATCCTGCCTGTCGAATCGTTTGAGAAGCGGCCAATGCGGCATTGGCATTAATGGATCCTTGCCCACCTGCAGCCCAAAGCCAGCCATTTTTATTTGCCTGAGCATATGATGTGATGGATAGTAGGCTTGTAAAAATCAGAATGAAGAAACGTAAATAAGCGATTAAAAAAGTATTCATACCCATTGCCATTTTCTTGTTAATCTTATAAAAGTATAGCCCTTGCACCAATCCTACACAACCATTCTTCTGACTGAATAGCCTAACGTTGACAAATACACATGTCTACATACAATTTACATGGATTCTTTAAAATTCAATTGCGTCATCTGCATCTAGGGGTGTCGTAACGATTCATAAATCAAAAATCAAGCGGGACATCAAATGTTACATATTTTTTTACAGCGAACACTAGCCTCAGTACTTCTTTTTATCATGGTTTTTACAGGGAGCTTATTGTTTGCTCAGGTGCGTTTTCCAGATAAGTCTGTAAGGATGATTGTTCCTGCTCCCCCTGCAAGTGGACCCGATGCTTTGGCCCGATTGTTGGCAACTAAATTGGGAGATGTCTGGAATCAACCCGTCATCATTGAAAATGTGGTTGGTGCGGGCGGTGTTATTGGTCATGACAAAGGCGCTAAATCTGCACCTGATGGCTACACCATTTTGATGGGCCTCATTGGTCCCATGTCGGTGAGCATTAGTTTGGTTCAAAAAATGCCGTATGACCCAGTCAAAGATTTAGCTCCTGTCACCTTGCTAGGTACATTTGCCAATTTATTGGTTGTTCACCCGAGCGTTCCAGTCAACAACCTGCGTGAATTGATCGCTTACGCCAAACAAAACCCAGGCAAGGTGCGTTACGGACATCCGGGTTCGGGCACATCTAATCATCTGTCTGCTGAACAGTTCAATATGTTGGCTGGTCTCAAAGTGGAGGGCATTCCATACAAAGCAAGTTCACAAATGACCACTGAACTTTTGGGTGGTCATATTGAAATGATGTTTCACAATGCTCCTGTTGTTCTTCCCTATGTTAAATCCGGTGCCATGAAGGGAATTGCTATCACCAGTGGTCAAAGAAATCACTCTGCACCTGAGATTCCCACGCTGAACGAAGCTGGGCTTCCAGGCTATGAAGTGACATCGTGGTATGCCATGTATGCACCTAGTGGTACACCATCCCCCATTATTCAAAAACTCAATACAGATATTGCCAAGGTGTTGGCTTTGCCAGAAATCAAAGCTTGGTTTGACTCGCAAGCGGGACAAGCCGGCGGCGGTTCGCCAGAAGCCTTAGCCGCATTTCAGGCTGCAGAAACCATTAAGTGGAGAACCCTTATTAAAGCTGCTGATATCAAGGCTCAATAAGGATTCTTTTTTTGTATTGTTAGCCTATCGCAAACCACGCATTTTGGAGCTGATAAGGTCAGCTGCGTGTTTTGTGTCTTTTTGCAGACTTAATAATTTTTTACCCTGCACCTGTTCAGAAACACTGACGATTGAAATGGCGCGGTGCTTTCCATCCGGTGAATTAACCAATGATGCAACAATAGTAAAGCCGCGGATGTAGTTGCCGACATCAACACCAATGGCTTTTGTTTTTGCAAGCGCAACTTCTTTTAGCCATTGTTCAAACGTTGGAGGAGATTGCCATTTAAGGCTATTGAAGCGTTGCTTGAGTTGCGCAATACTCAAGTCTGATTGAGCAGCAATGCAGCGCCCAGTGGCACTGATATAAGCAGGAAATCGACTACCCACACCGACTTGGATTTGTAAAAACGTAGGGGCTTGTGCAACTGCAACCACGACCATTCTCTCTCTTGAGTCGAGTTCAACTGCTGTTGCAGTGGCGCCGTATTGGGCGGCAATGCTTTTGAGTTCTGGTTCAACCAATGGTGCAAATTGATTACGTCCAAGCATATCGTGTGCAAGAGTCAGCAACCCTAACCCCAAAGAATATTGTTTATTGATGGGTGAGAGTTGCACCAAGCCTTCATTGGTGAGGGCTCGCAAAATACTCAAACACGAACTGGGTGCCATGTTCAACTGACGAGCAATAGCATTGACACCCATTGAATCAGGAATGCTGGCGAGCAGTTTTAAAATATTGATAGCTCTTGAAACTGCTGGTGCAAGGTTGTTAGTCATGTTTAATAAATTCCGTTTTCATAAACTTGCTTCATCAGTGATTCTTGATGCGCAGGCTCAGCAATCGTAATCATTGATTTAACACGTTGCTCAAGCGTTTTTCCTTTGAGGCGAGCGTATCCGTGCTCAGTGACCACGATATCAACGTCGGTTCGTGCAGTGGTTACTGGCCCCGTTAGTCGATAAACAATTCGGCTGTTTTTGCCTTTTTGTGTGGTGCTTGGCAAAGCAATGATGGAATATCCTCCTTGCGAATTTGCAGATGCGCGAACAAAATCTACTTGCCCACCTACATTTCCAATATATTGCCGTCCTAGCGTTTCGCTATTGACTTGACCTGTGAGATCAACTTCCAAAGCAGAGTTGATGGAGTAAAAACGTTTGAGTTGAGCCAATGTCGATTGGCTATGCGTATAGTCCGAATTACAAAGGCGAAGTGCAGGGTTTTGATTTGCAAACGCATAGAGTTTTTGAGTGCCAATTAAAACCCCAGCAATACTCACTCCTGGGTCAATTTCTTTGTATGCATTGGTAATTGCACCACACGTGACTAGATCAACAAAGTTGTCGTTAAGCATGCCTGAATGAATACCCAATCCTTGATGCGTTTTGAGTTGCAATAGTAAAGCTTCGGGCACCGCGCCAATTCCCATTTGTAAAGTTGCGCGATCTGCAATGAGCTTAGCTATGTGAATGGCGATTTTTTGGGCAACTGCCGAATGGGGTGCTGGAGGCACTTCAATCAATGGGTGTTGTGATTCAATTGCAAAGTGAATGTCGCTTTCATTCAAGAGGCAATCACAAGGTGTTTGTGGTGCCAAGTGGTTGATTTCCGCAATGACCACTCTTGCCTTTGATATGGCAGCTTGCAGGTAATCATTGCTAAGCGAGTAGCTGTACTGACCTTGCGCATTGGGTAGGCTGACTTGAAGCATAACAACGTCGCAAGCCAAGGTGTCATTTCGGATGAGTTCGGGCAATGCTGAAAAATGCGAGCTGATGATTTCCATGCCACCTGATTCAATCAATGAGCGATGCGTGACAGAGGCCCCAAACCCAGTGAAGGTAAATGTGTCACGATGTTCGGACAAAAAAGTGTTTGTCAATCCAACGCCTAAAAACAGTTTCAATGGACCTAGCTGATGTCTTTGCGCAACCAAAGCTTGGGTAAGGGTTTGCGGTTCTGCTGCGGCTTGGCCGATGATGATTGCGTCACCATTGCGCAAATAGTTGCTCAGGTCGAGTTGGTTTGAGGGTATGCGTTGCACTGGTGTTGTGGGTGTTTATCAATGATGGGTTGAATCAGCCATTGATTGCCGCACTCTTCATCAGCTCTTCAATAGCGGGGTCCTTATAACCTAAGTTTTTGAGAATTTGATTGGTGTCAGCTCCAGGCAAAGGTGCAATTGTGTGCAATTGCGCAGGTGTTTTTTCTAATTTGATGGAGAACCCCAGTTGTTGCCCAGATTTGCCGTTTTCATCTGAACAGTTGATCACCATATTACGTGCTAATACTTGTGGATCAGAAAAAACTTCATGAATGGTATTGACTGGCGCAGCTTGGCTTTCGTGTTCGCCATGGAAAATGCTGAGCCATTCTTGCTGTGTTCGAGTTAATATTTTTTCTCTCACCATTTTGAATAATTCTTCACGTTTGCTTCTGTCATAGCGAAGCTCAATGAAGGATTCATGGCCAATGCTTTTGCAAAAATTAGCCCAGTGGTGCGGCTCAATATTGGTCGTGCAGATGTATTTGCCATCGGATGTTTCCCAAATTCCGGAGATTGGGTTGGGTCGATTGAGTCTGGGTACGGTTGTTTTTTGCAAGGCTTGTACAGACGAGAGAATTGAAAAGTCTAGACTCGAATCGGTCATACTGATGTCGATATATTGGCCCGCGCCTGTTGCATCTTTGGAGCGCAATGCAAGCAAGATCCCGATGCTCGCATGCAAGCCCGCAGTCACGTCTCCAATTGGCGTGCCTAAGAGTTTGGGGATGTTGTCATCCGGATTGCTATTGAGGTGAAACAAGCCGGCAACCCCCAAGCCCATTGGATCGTGGCCTGGCCAGTCTCGGTACGGACCATTTTGACCAAACAGTGTGACAGAGCAATAGACCAGTTGGGGGTGATAGCGAGACAGGCTCTCGTAATCCATCCCCAATCTTTTCATGACACCAGGGCGAAATCCTTCAACTACCACATCACATTGAGCGGCAAGCTCTTTGGCAATTTTTTGTCCACCCAAATCCTTGAGATTCAGGGAAATGGACTTGCGATTTCTGCCTGTGCTGTCAAAAACGGGCTCGGTTTGGAAGGGCGAGCGTGTCTCAGCTGGAACTTTGGCGCCTTGCTCTGCGCGGCGTCCTTTGTTGGCTTTTGCTGGTGCTTGGATGCGGATCACCTCTGCGCCAAAGTCGCCTAATTGCATGCAGCAAAAGGCGGTTGGTAAAAAATCACCAATTTCAAGAACCTTAACACCCTGTAGCGGAAGAGACATGGAAAGACCTCGCATGCTGGATTGACGTATTGTGCTGGCTGAATTATCATTCTATACTTAGAATGGTTAGTTGTCATCTATACAGGAAAAGTTTGCGCTTTGTCCCGATGCTGATCGCTGCCAACTTGACCAACCATTAAAGGAGTTATTCGATGGGATTTGCAAAAATAACAGATGAGGCAATTGCAGAATTGCGCTCACGCATTGGTAAACCTCTTAAGAGAACGACCGCACCTTTTTATAGTGAAATTAATTCAGATGCCTCGCGACATTTTTCGGCGGCCATTGGAGATGACAATCCTTTGTGGAATGATTCAGAATATGGCAAAGGAACGCGTTGGGGCTCGCAGTTAGCTCCGCCATCTATTCTTTATTCCACAGAAAATTCGGTCAGTGGCGCAGTAGAGGGTCTCGCTGGTGTTCATGCCATGTTCGCAGGTACAGATTGGAGATGGTTTGAACCCATACGTGTGGGTACCAAAATGCATACAACTGCTGTACTCAAAGACATGGTTGAGCACAAAACGCGTTTTGCGGGTCGATCGTTTCAACAAATCTATCACGTCAAGTTTTACGATCAAAATAATTTACTCTTGGCTGAAGCAGATTCTTGGTGTTTCAGAACTGAAAGAGATACGGCACGTGAATCAGGCACTAAATATGAAAAAGCATTAGAAGAAATGCATGTTTCAACAGACGCAGAAATTGAAAAATATTTTCAGCACTACCGTGAAGAGAAACCACGCGGCGCTGTTAAGCGTTTGTGGAAAGACGTCAATGTGGGTGACGTTATCAATCCATTGCTCAAGGGGCCTTACACCGTGACATCTGCCGTTGCATTTATGCAGGCTTGGGGCAACTATGCTATTCGCAATCACCGCATTGCATTTCAATATTACGATAGGCATCAACGCTTAGCGCCGCGTAATCAACAAAATGTACCTGAGCCACCTGTTCGTGTGCATTGGGACAACGATTTTGCAAGAACTGTTGGCGTGCCCGCTGCCTATGACTTTGGTCCAGAACGCGTGGCCTGGATTTCGCACATGTTGACGGATTGGATGGGCGATGATGGATTTTTACGTCGACTCAATACACAAATCAGAAGACACAACCCCGTGGGTGATGTGGTTTGGTGCAACGGTGTTGTCACTGGAAAAAGTGTTGATGGCGATCGTCATTTGGTTCAATGTGAAGTGGTGGGCACGAACCAAACCGGCGCGCTTTCAATTAAAGGTTATGCTGAAGTAGAGTTACCTAATAAGTAATGCAACTATCAAACTCAACTGCTGAGTCAGCAGGTTGGCCAGGGCCGCTAGGAGGCATTAAAGTCATTGACTTGACACGTGTTTTAGCGGGCCCTTTCATGACTCAAATCTTGGGTGATTTGGGTGCAGAAATTTTAAAGATTGAAACGCCTGGATATGGTGACGAGACCCGAACTTTTGCGCCCAAAGTTGAAGGTGAGAGTCATTATTTCATGGCACTCAATAGGCAGAAAAAAAGTCTCGTCATCGATCTTCAAAAACCAAAAGGCGCCGATATATTGCGAAAACTCATCGCTAATGCAGATGTACTCGTTGAGAATTTTCGACCTGGAGTTATGGCTCGTTTGGGTTTTGACAATGAGACCGTCAAAGCTATTAATCCGCGTTTAATTAACTGCTCAATCAGTGGATTTGGAATGACAGGACCATTAAAGGACAAACCCTCTTTTGATATCGTCACGCAAGCGATGGGAGGGGTCATGAGTGTAAATGGTGCAGCCGGTTCATTGCCCGTTAAATTAGGTATTCCGATGGGGGATATGGTGGGTGGTATTTTCGGCTCTATTGGCGTTTTATCCGCGTTACTTGAAAGACAGGCCACCGGAAGTGGGCGTCTGGTCGATATCAGTTTGCACGATGGCATGTTGGGTTTGTTAGGTTATCTATCGCAGATTTATTTTTTAACTGGCAAAGATCCCAAACCAGTTGGAACACGTCATCCCAACATTGTTCCTTACGGTGATTACCCAGCAAAAGATGGTCAAATCATCATTGCATGTTTAATGCAAAGTTTCTGGCCTAAGTTATGTGTGGCTTTAGATTGCCCAGAATTCTCGGATGACCCTCGATTCAATACAGTTGCAGCGCGTTTGATTCATCGTCAAGAGGTGGACCGCATCATCAGTGATATCACCTCACAACAAACTGTTGATTATTGGGTGGAGTGTCTAACAAAGCATGATGTTCCTCATGCACCGGTTCTCAGCGTTGGTTCTGCTTTGGAACATCCCCAGTCCATTGCTCGCGACATGGTTGTTAGGGCGATGCATCCGCTGGTTGGTGAAATTCAAATGGTTGGTCGTCCAATCAAGTTTCCCGGTTCACCGCAAACCGCCTTAAATCCACCTCCAGTTTTAGGTCAGCATACAAGAGAAATATTGAGTCGCGAATTAAAACTAAGTTCAAACGAACTAGACATCTTGACCCAAGAGGGTGTGATTGACCGCATTGATTGACTTTAAGGATAAACATGTCTGCTTTGAGCAAAATTAAAGTGGTTGAGTGTGGTGACTTTATCTCTGCTGCATATTGCACTAAACTGCTTTCAGAGTTTGGTGCAGAAGTAGACAAAATTGAGCCGTTAGAAGGTGATTCATTAAGACGCCACGGCCCTTTTCCAAACGATATTGAAGACATTGAACGCTCAGGTCTTTTTATTTATCTCAATAGCGGCAAAAGAAGTATTGCTGCTGATATTCAAACGTGTCAGGGGCAGTTAGTCCTTCATCGTTTGTTATCCAAGACTGATGTATTTGTCACCAATCATCCATTGCAATTGAGGCAGAGTCTCGGTCTTGATGCAACCACATTAAAAGCGCGTTACCCCAACTTAATCATTGTCAGCCTATCTGTTTTTGGAGATACGGGTCCTTATGCGTTGGAGCCAAGTCAAACGATCGATGCTTATGCTGTCAGTGGCACAGCATGGGTCATTGGTGAGCCAGATCGTGCACCGCTGAGCATTCCTTTTTTTCAAGCGGATTATCAAGCAGGTGCACACGCTGCATCTGCAATCACCATGGCTTTGATTGGAAGAAATAATGTAATAAAAAGTAACCTGTCAAATCAGTCACTAGGTGCTTCTATTGATATATCAAGTGCAGATATTTTTTCAGCTGCAAGCGGAACGAATGGTTTAATTTATCTTTGCTATGGTTTGCAAAAATGGGTTCGCGCAGGTCGCAGGGCGTTTGCTTCTGGCGGGCCATATCCCTATGTCATATTGCCTTGTAAAGATGGGGCCGTTTGTTTAATTGGGCGAGCTCGACAAGAATGGCAACGTTTAATCAAGGCTATGGGCGAGCCCGCATGGACGAAGTTAGAGCGCTATCAAGATCTTCATGCAATGGGTAAAGATTACCCTCAAGAAGTTGATGCATTAATTACACCGTGGCTGATGCAGTTCACACGAGCCGAGTTGCTTGGTATGGCTGAAAAACATGGTTTTCCAATTGGTCCATTGCACCGAATGGAAGAAGTGGTTGTATCTGATCAGTTAAAACATCGACAATTTTTTAGAAAAATAAAACTTCCAAATCAAGGATTCATTCAAGTTCCTGGTGTCGCCTGGAAAATGAAGGGACAAAATGAAGTTGAAGACTCTGATCTGTTTCCAGT
>RFYV01000073.1 GCA_009921265.1 Betaproteobacteria bacterium
GCAATGGCAACCGCCAACACGGCTATATGCAATTTCCAATTGACAGTTCTATGCAGCACGGCCGTTGATGGTTTATTCATCGACTCGCTCCAAAGAGCCCAGAAGGTTTGAGCAACAAAATTAAAATAAATATCAGTGAGATGCCGATTTGACCCAAACTTTCACCCAAGAATAAACCGCCAAATGATTCGGTGAGACCAACAATCAAACCACCCACTACAGCGCCTAAAAAACTACCCATGCCACCGAGCACCACCACAGTAAAGGCCACCAAAACAAACACATGACCAATGGTGGGTGATACATAAAAAATAGGCATTAGCAAGCAAGCCGCGGCACCGAGTGTTGCCAAACCAATGCCGTATGAAATTGCAAAAATTTTGTCAACGTCAATTCCAACCAATCGAGCGCCCACGCGTTCCTTGGCGACGGCTCTAATTGATTTGCCTAAATCTGTTTTTTGAATCAGCAAACCCAATCCAATACAAAGCAACATCGACACACCAAATGAAATCAATTTAGGCATAGGTACCAAGGTTGGTCCCAACTCAACCATGATGTCGGAGTAAGACACAGAAATCGTTCTAGAGTCGCCCTTAAAAAGCATTAATGCGACGTTTTCTAAAAAAATTGAAAGGCCTAATGTAATGAGCAAAATATTTTCATCTTTGCTGTTAGATAAACGGCCAATCACTCCTTTGTAAAGCACATAACCAAAACCATACATCACAGGCACCATGATGAACAAAGAGATATAGGGGTCTACTTTGAACACCATGAGCAAGTAATAAACACCAAACATGGCGAGCATCAGCATACTGCCGTGTGCAAAGTTGATAATGTGCAACACGCCATAAATGAGAGTGAGCCCACAAGCGACCAAGGTATAAATACCGCCAAGCAACAAACCGTTGATGGTTGCTGCAGCAAGAATCGTGATATCCAAAATATCCCCTATGGCAAAAGCAAAAGCACACGCACCGCTTGCGGGTTGCTTTGCTCAGTCAATTGATTAGTTGTATTTGGGGCGTGGGAACACGGGCTTGACAGCCGCGAATTCGTTAGGCCATACCACGTCAATGTCTGTTTTGGTGGCTTGCAATAAGGCGGCGCGACCGCCTGTGTTTTGACCATTGACAAACTTAGTGGGGCCATAAGGCATGAAGTGATCAGACCATATGCTGGTTTCTAATGCAGAAATGACTTTTTCTTTGTCAGACGTGCCCGCGCGTTGCAATGCATCGGCGTATAACTTTATCGAGTTGTATGAACAATAGACTTCAAAGGTAAATAAATTGCCTTTAGCTTCGACACGTTTTCTCATTTCGGCAGATTTTGGATTTCGTGGGTTGTACCAATGGTTAAAGTCCATCATGTACTGTGCAACATCGGGCTGCTCTTGAACTAACTTGTAGTTAAAGCCTCCACCGAGCACGCTAAACATACCTGCCAAGTCCACTTTTTGTTGATGCAAGGTGCGAGCCATCAACACATATTCGTTTTGATAGTTACTCATGATCACGATATCGGGCTTGATCGCTTTGATGCGCAAAACTAAATTGGTAAAGTCACGCGTCGGTGTGGCGTGCTTTAAGTCTTCTTTGACTTCAATTCCAATCGCTGCAATTTTAGCGTTCAAAATTTTGGCTGTGGTTGTTCCAAATTCAGAGTCTTCATGAACCAAGACGGCTGTTTTTGCGATGCCGCCTGCAGCTTTATTGATTTCACCCAAACCTGCAAATGCATCTTCAACACACTTGCCGTTGCCAGGCGCCAAACGAAATACGTTTTTGAGTCCACGACTCACCAATGCATCGGACACACCCACATCAATTAAAAACGGCGTGTTGTATTTAGCAGCAGCTTGCGTTGCAGGCAAAGCAATCGCACTTGAAAAACATCCCACATAAGCAGACACGCCGTCTTGTTGCATGCGCTCCACTTCACTCACGCCCACTTCGGGGCGCGATTGTGAATCGCCAAGCAAAGCTTCTAATTTGGCGCCGCCCATCGAGCGAATACCACCCGCTGCATTGATTTCGTCAATGGCCAATTGCGCACCCATGCGCGATTGACCACCGCTGTAAGCCAATGCACCGCTAACGGGATGCACCAAACCGATTTTGACGGTACGCGCTTGAGCCAATAACAAACCAGGCGCGCCAAGGGCTGCAGAGGCTGCAGCGCCCGCTTGGATTAAACGACGTCTCGAAAAATGTGTTGGATTTGTCATAAAGAATTCCTCCTGTCAAAATGGATGAAAAAAAACAATGGTTCTATCGATAGAACAATTAGAGCGTAGGATGCTTGATTCTTCCCTATCTTGTCAAGCGTTGGGGAGATCTTAAACTTCAAATCTTTGGGGTTATCAAAAATGTGGCAATGTTTTTTATAGTTCAAAAATTAAATCGAAAGCATGCGTATCACTCATGGATCACTCCCATTACAGTTATTCACCCCAAATAAATCGACCCAATTGGTGCAAAACGCCCCAAGTCGGTGTGATGGCTTATGCAATTTTATTTTTAGAACATTGGGATTTTGTTGCCGCAGATGATGCGCGCAAAGATCCGCGCATGGTGGGTGAGTTTGGAAGCTTCAATCCCGATTACAGAAGTTGGACGCAACGTGAATATGGATTGCGTATTGGAATATTTAGAGTCATCGATGCATTAAAAGAAGCGGGTATTTGCCCAGTGATTGCTGCTAACGCCAAGGCAATTGAGCGCTTGCCTCAATTGGTTAAAACCTTTAATGAATGGGGATGCGAGTGGTTGGCGCATGGCATTGCAAGCAACGACATGATGCATTCACAAATGAGTGTGGGTGCACAAAATGAATACATCGCCTCCAGCATCAAGGCGATTCAAAAATACACAGGTCACACACCACGCGGTTGGATGAGTCAAGACTGGGGCACATCCACCGATACATTTGAGTTACTGGCAAAACACGCTATTGAATACACTCTGGATTGGAACAACGACGATCAACCTTATGCGTTAAATGCGCGTCATACGATCACGCAACAACAATTGGTTGCCATTGCGTATGCCAGCGAATGGGATGACATGCAATGTCAATGGCTGCGTAACGTATTGCCAACTAATCATGCTCAATTGTGTTTCAAAGCCTTGCAACAATTAAGAGACGAAAGTTTAAAGTTTGAACAACCACGTGTGTTTGGACTCGGTATTCATCCTTGGCTTTGGGGTATGCCTAATCGAATCAGTTATCTCAAAAAAATGTTGTATCAGTTTAAAGAATTGCAACACATCCAATGGATGCATACCTCTGATATATTTCAATTGTTTCAACACTCAACAAAAAAAACATGAACGATCCTACAAATTTACTGAGCCAATTGGCATGCGATATTAGTCTAAAAAAAATGACTGCGCCCGTGCAAGAGCAAGTGCGTTGGGTCGTAGCTGACACCTTGGCGTCGATCGTTGCGGGATCTGCTGAGCCCGAAATGCAATCGATCACCACAAAAATGTCACATTCAACGGGAACTTGTTCAGTCATCGGAACCCATCACAAAGCAGATGCGCAAACCAGTGCGTTTTTAAACGGCACATCGGGTACTTTTTTGGAAATGGATGAAGGCAATCGATTTTCAAAAGGACATCCTGCGATTCATGTGTTGCCTGCAGTGTGGGCCATTTGCTCGGAAAGAAAACTCGGTGCAGATGCTTTTTTATCAGGACTTCTTGCGGGCTATGAAATTGGGTCACGCATCGGTGCGTCATGTCAACTCAGGAGCTCTATGCATCCGCATGGCACTTGGGGAACGGTGGGCGCTGCAGTGGGTGTTGCACGCGCCATGTCGTGCGATGTTAAAGAGATGCGAGAAGTGATCAACATCAGTACGTCCCTCACCACTGCAACTTCCAAAAAGACCATGCTGCAAGGCGGTTTGGTGCGCAACACTTATGCGGGCATCAGCAACCGACACGGATTGCTTGCATTTGATTTGATGCGCAGTGGATTTACCGGTGAAACCGATGGCATTGCTTCTGTTTTTGGAGAAGTAGTTTCTACCCAGCTCGATACCGAGTTGCTGGTCAAAAATAGAGGCGCCGATTGGCAAATCATGCACAATTATTTCAAGATGCATTCGTGTTGCCGCTACAACCACGGCACCTTGGATGCGATAGATCATTTGGCAACACGCGCTACATTGCCACATTTTGCGTTGATTGAAAAAATTGAAGTGCAAACGTATCTGTATGCAGCCGAACTCGATGACCCACAACCGCGCAACACATTGGCGGCTAAATTTTCTGTACCCTTTGCTGTTGCCACACGCTTAGTCAATGGCAATAGCGCCATTGCGAGTTTCACATGGGACGCGCTCAATAATACTGACGTTATGGATCTTGCAAAAAAAGTGAGCGTGACAGAAGACCCCGCGATGACAAAACGCTTGCCACAAGAACGCCCTGCACTTGTAAAAATGTATTTCAAAGATGGATCGGTGCTTGAAACATCAGCAGGCGTAAACAGAGGCGATGATGCGTCACCATACACGCGCGCAGAACTCAAACAAAAATTTGAACAATTGTGTGGGCGGGTTTGGTCACCCCAAAAAACAAACAAAGCCTTGGATACCGTCATGCAACTGAGCAGTGACTCAGATTTGAATCAATTGCTCGGCTTGGGTTGATTGAAAGAGATCTATTGCCGTTTAATTAAAATTTGATTTTCTATATCACTTAAATTTAATTCGTCGAAATTATTTGGAGAGCTGACCATGTTTGTTAGGAGGCTTCTATTCTGATTGAAATTTTCAAATATAAAAAAGCCGATTTAAATTTGAGTTTTTTAAAGGCAATTTAAAGCTGTACTTGAGATTCATACAAATACGGGCTTGGTTTTCTGGAGCTTCAAGAGCCTCATAGAAGCCAGGAATGATTTGAGCTAATTGAGTCATATATTTAATTGTTATATTTGCATCTTGAAGACCCTTGAGCGATTGATCCAATAATTGATCTAATGTATCTAGAGACATCGAAGGTAGCTAGCAAGCAAACCCATTCACTGCTATTGCGTTTAGAAATTGTTCGAAAATCAGTTGGTAGCCCTGTGGATATCCTTGACACCCCTTCGCTCTTACAAAACCTGCATACTTTTCTGAAAGTTGCTCAGTTGTATATGTTGTTAATTGAGAATGCACCAAGGCTGCTGCCTATGAATAAACGCTTGCTTTAATCCAAGCGTCATATTATTTTTATCACTCCAGTTCAGTGACAATGCAGTTGATGAAACTCTAGACAATGTGCCTAATGCACCAAAAGTCACACTTAAATTAGCAGATCGCAGTGCTCGATTACTTTCATTGACGCTATTTTTAAACTTCCTAAACCATGGATTGGGGGTTAATGTGAAGGAATCGTCTCTGTCGGGCCTCACCTCTAATAGTTTAAATTTGCCAGTTAAATGATTTAATAGATGAATATCGTCCACAGAAGTTTGGGACCTTATGTTCATGTGTGCTCGTTGATCTGCATCTTGAATAAATTCTGAATAACCATAACTTCTCAAATTACCACTCATTAAATTTCTCCTAAATTTAAGCGAGTTCAATCTATGAGTGGTCAAAAGACCTTAGGAAGTTCACAATTACATGAGTTTTGGTGGCATAAATTGCAAAAATAGATCATATTTAATTAATTAAATGAGTTGAATAGCACTCATTTTTCAGGCATATTTCCTGCTTATACCTAGTCCCATGTCAATTTTTTGAATATGAGCGTCATCAACACCAACAAAGCTGCGATGTTTGCCCAAACAGCGCTGAAAGCCAACGAGTCCAAGTCTTCGGTGGCGATGCAGCAATTGTCGACAGCTAAACGAATCAACTCCGCCAAGGACGACGCGGCGGGTTTGGCTATTTCTACTCGCATGACACAGTGGGTACGCGGCTTGGATATGGCCATTCGAAATTCAGGCGACGCTATTTCTTTGATTCAAACAGCAGAGGGTGCGACGAACGAAATTACCAACATGATGCAACGCATGCGTGAATTGTCCGTTCAAGCGGTGAACGACACCAACACCAATTTGGATCGCGAATACATTGATTTGGAGTTTCAACAACTCAAACAACAAATTGTGGCGATTGCCAATCAAACAGAGTGGAATGGCTTTCCTTTACTCAAAGGCACTGTGGGTGAACCCATTGCGCCTGTGCCGTTGTTAAAAGTTACGTCACAAAATTTATCAGCCAAAGTATTAATCAACCCAACACCTGCAATCACAATTGGTGGTGCGGATGCGGGAGAGGTACAAAGCCTTTCGTTTGCTGGAAAAAGTTCGATTGCTGGAGGCACCATTACTGTTGATGGAATAACAGTTGGTACAAACCTGGGCGATGACGACACCACTATTGCAAATAATGTAAAAACTGCTCTTGAAGCGTCTTCAAGTTATGCACCTGCCTCAGGTAGAGTGATGACAAGCGTCGCAGGCGTTTTAAAAATTACATATCCTCCTAAAGATGGGTTTCAAGCAGCTGTCGCTATTAATACAAATACAACTGGAATAGGCGCAATTACAGCAACAATTACTCGACCCGCGATTACTCAAGTCACGCCACAATTTAATTTTGGCGGTCAATATCTAAAATCTGGCACGCTAGCTGTGAATACCGACGCAACAGCCAGTTTATTGTCCACAACATTTCAAACCCTCCGTGGTGAAACGATTACGATGAGTGGTGTTTTGAGTGCAGCCAATGGCACGATTACTTTCAGTCATACTGCGGGAACAAACTCTAGTGTCATTTCAGAAGATTTAGTTTTAACTCTTAAAAATATTAATGGTACTGCTGTTAATATTTCATCGCGCGCTACTCAATTGCGATTGGATATTGAAGGCGGTATACCCACCCTAAGAAATGGTGATCTACGCATCAACGACATCGAAATTGGTCCTTCTGTTGCATCCGATGATCTTTTATCGCCTGCAGAAAATGCGGCCGGGAGTGCCATCGCCAAAGCCGCAGCTATCAACAAAAAAACTGGCGACTCAGTCGGTGTACTTTCAGAAATTCAAACGATCAGTTTTTCTGGAACACCCACCATTCCAAGCACTATTGTTATAGGCGGTATTTCGGTTTTGATGACTGCAATTGAAAATTCTGTTGCAACTGCCACTACAAAAATAGCCAGCGCTTTGGCTGCAAGTGCGCAATACGGCACGCAATCTGGCAGATATATTTCTTACACACCAGGAGCGTCTTCGTTTCAAATTAATTATTCAACCTCTGAGGGTGATGTCGCACCTATACAAATAGTAACCACTGGAAGCAATTTAATGTCAAGTGTTCAAGAGGCACAAAAATACACACCGTTGTCGTTGGGAACAGGTGTTCAAGCCAAGGTCAATGTCAACGTATTTTCTGGTCAGGCAATGCAAAGCAATGCGTCTATTCTTGGAACAGTTAAGATTAATGGATATGCAACGGCCGATGTCAAAACAACCATTAACAATCCACAACAAACGCGCGATGATGTTATGGCTTCTATCAATCGAATGTCGTATAAAACGGGTGTTAAAGCAATCAATACCGGCTCGGATTTAAAAGGGGTAACTTTGATTGCAGAGGATGGTCGAAATATAGAAGTGTCCATCGAGTCGAGCAGTGGTGACCAACTTTTTGCCAAACAAGTGGGACTTCGCACTGGCGTTCAAAGCTCTACTATTTCGTTGGAGTCTAAAATTCCTGCGCCTGTTGTACTATCGTCATCAATTACGGGAGATATCAATCGAGCAGGATTAACAAGCGGAAATTTCACTGCCAATCAAGCTGTATACAGCACGGTTCAACGTGCAAGCGTTGAATACAACTCGCCACAAGTCTGCAGTATTAATTTGGGTGGGTCTTGGGCGACTGCATCACAATCAGCGAGTGTCAATATCAACGGCACTCCGTTCAACTACACGACCACAAACTCGAGCGCTACTCCACAATCTATTCGATCAAATCTTATTACCCAAATTAATGCGAATCAAACATTAGGTGTAACCGCCTCTTTGGGCTGTACAACTGGTGAGATTTTGTTGACATCTAACAACGAGGGCATTCCCTTTACCGTATCGACAAGTAAAAGCTCAATCACTGGCACAATCAGCAATACAACTCTGATCGAGAATACGACTAACCTAACAAAAGCATTAAGAGATCAAGATTTAATAATCAATGGAACAACCATACGCGCAAGTTTAACCAGCGATGACACTTTATCCAACACAGTTGCATTGAGCAGCAACCCCGCAGCAAGCGCCATTTCAATTGCTGCAGCCATTAACGCAAGCCTACAAACAACGGGTGTAAAAGCGGTTGCAAACCCCGCAATTTCTGTTGGCACAAAGACGGATATCAGCAGTCCTGTAAATGGCAAACAACATCTTTTTGTTAATGGCATTGATTTAGAAATCAATTTAGTTTCCGGCGAAGATATTGAAACAAGACGTGAAAAAGTCTTTAATGCAATCAATGGCTCTGTTACTCAACACGGCGTGAAGGCAATAAAAAATCTCAAAGACTCTGGTATTACATTGGAGTCGGATGGAAGAAACCTATCGGTTTGGTTTGATTCAAATATTCAAGGCTTATCTGCAGCTGGTTTTGGCTTGGATAAAGGTGATGCGGTTGCGCAAGTTACAAAAGTTAAATTTACTGGTTCTAGTGGAACGGCATCTATTCAGATCAATGGTCAATTGCTAACTACTGCTACCCAAACTTCAGGTGCAGATTTTTGCGCTGACATGATTGGTAAAATAAACTCATCTGCAAGTCTTAAAAATATTCAAGCTGTTGTTGATCCAAATAATGCAGACGCACTTATTATTACCTCAACAATTCCTGGTTTTGCTTTCACAATTACAGGCGCAGATTCTTCTGATCCCACAACTCAATTAAATATAGGCGAAATCACACCAAACCATTACGGCAGTAACGATGTTATTGGTATTTTTAATGCAGATCTAAACTCCAATCAAGCAAAAACTGTTTATGGTACCGTCAAACTCATTGGCATTGCAGATGACATTTCAAAGCTACCTGATGCATCAGATATTGTTTCAAAATCCAGCTTGTATACAGGCAAATCTTTTAGTGTCACAACAGGCTCCAACGGTTTTAACAGCGATAGTCATTTTTTAGATTTGGGATTTCAAGAAGGCCAATTTGGTGGTCGCGCCAGTCATGATATGGATGGACCTCAGGTGGGTCGTGTAGCATTTCAAGTCGGTGCCAGTGCCAAGCAATTGGTGACGATAGATATCGCTGATTTTGGAAAAAATGGAGACATGACGGGACTCATCACTGCAGATGTCGACAAGGATCTCAGTCAACGCAATGCACGTATCAATACACGTGAAGGCGCTTCAACCGCTCTCAATTTGCTTGATATTTGCATGGAAAAAATTGATGCTGCGCGTGCAGTTATGGGAGCGATGATCAATCGACTCGATCACATCATCAACAACGATTCCAACATTTCTAACAATATATCTGCGTCACGAAGCCGTATTGAGGACACCGACTACGCCAGTGCGACTTCGGAAATGGCAAAGGCGCAGATTATTCAGCAAGCAGGAACCGCCATCCTGGCGCAGGCCAATACCAACCAACAATATGTTTTGAAATTGTTGGGGGGCTAAGTCGCTAGAGATTACCCCTAAAAGTGTCAATCTGACTTGACATTTAGCCTTGTTTCAGAGACGATATCTCGAGTTTGAAACTTGGAATTTTCATGGCAAAAACCTTCCCTTTTGCGGCTATTGTTGGACAAGACGGCATGTGCTTGGCCCTTCAAGTGGTCGCTGTTGACCCGACGGTTGGTGGTGTTTTGGTGCTCGGTGACCGAGGCACTGGCAAATCAACGGCGGTCCGCGCATTGGCCGACTTGTTACCCCCTATTGATGTCGTGCAAGACTGCCCTTATGGTTGCTCCCCAAAAAGCGACACAGGTGCCTGCGATATCTGCGCACAGCTCAAAACATCATCCAAAATCAAAGTGGCTAAGCGGCCCGTTCCTGTGATTGATTTGCCATTGGGTGCAACTGAAGACCGCGTAGTAGGTGCATTAGATTTAGAACAAGCGCTGTCGCAAGGTGTTAAGAAATTTTCTCCAGGTCTATTGGCGCAAGCCAATCGTGGTTTTTTATACATCGATGAAGTGAATTTGCTTGAAGACCATTTGGTTGATTTATTGATTGACGTTGCTGCGTCTGGTGAAAATTTAGTGGAACGCGAAGGCTTGAGCGTTCGACATCCTGCCAAATTTGTGTTGATTGGCAGCGGCAACCCCGAAGAAGGCGAGTTGCGCCCTCAGTTGTTAGATCGTTTTGGCTTGAGTGTCGAGGTGCGTACACCACAAGATCTTGCATTGCGCGTACAAGTGGTTAAACGACGTGATGCATTTGATCGAGATCCCGATGGTTTTAAGGAGCAATGGAGCGAAGACAACTCCAAATTAAGACAACGCATCTTAAAAGCACAAAAACATTTGCCCTCATTAGACATTCCAGATGATCTTTTGCTTGTATGCGCCAAAATTTGTCATGCATTGGGCACAGACGGTTTACGCGCCGAACTCACCTTGATGCGTGCAACGCGTGCATACGCTGCACTGGTGGGCGCCAAAAAGGTCAACGTATCGCATCTACGTGCCATTGCACCCATGGCCTTGCGTCATCGACTCAGAAGAAATCCGCTTGACGATACAGGTTCGGGCGAACGCGTCGAGCGATGCTTGAACGAGGTGATTGTTTAATGCGCGACGCGTGGGATATTGCGCAATTGGCTCTTTTATTGTTGCAAGTCGACCCTGTTGGAATAGGCGGCGTTTGGCTTCAATCAGGATTTGGTCCTGTGAGGCAAACATGGTTAGAGCAACTTCAACAATTAAAACTAAACCTTCATCGCATGCCGCATCACATCGATCATGAGCGTTTGTTAGGTGGAATTGATTTGTCGATCACGCTTGCGCAAGGTCGCATCGTCGAGCAGATTGGACTTCTTGCCAAAGCCGATCAAGGACTGGTTGTGATTGCCATGTCTGAAAAACTTTCTGCACAAACTTTGGCGATGCTTTTACAAGCGCAAGACCAAGGAGAGATTCACGCATTAGAAATTGGCGCCACTCACCCAAGTCGTTTTGGCATCGTCGCTTTGGATGAGTCTCTCGATGATGAACCCGGTGTTGCCAGCAAATTAAAAGAACGACTGGCACTTTGGATCAATATCGATTCGGTGAGTCACTTTCAATGTCAAGAAAAAATTGACCCACTCAGCTCAAGCGATTTAATTCGAGCACGCGAATTATTAACGCAAATAACGCCCACACAAGAGCAATTAGAAGCGCTGTGCGAAGTGACGTTGGCCTTGGGGATTGATAGTTTGCGCGCACCCCTTCTTGCATTAAGAGTTGCATGTATTCATGCCGCTATACATGAGCGAACACAATTAATCGAAGAGGATCTTTCGTTGGCTACTCAATTGGTTCTTTCACCGCGTGCAACGCGCCTGCCTGCGAGTTCAGAGGAACAAACCAACCCCGAGGAAGAACAACCCAGCCCCGAAGAAGCTCCACCTTCACCTGCGCAGCCCGTCGAGAACAATGAAGATAAAGAGAACAACAAAAAAGAAAAAGAGCCCTCTCCTCATACAGACCCAGAGTCTTTGGAAGACACGATACTGGCCGCAGCCATGGCTAGTTTGCCACCACAATTATTGGATCAATTGCTTTTAGGCTCAAGCCCAAAAAAGTCAGCCGCCAACAGTGGTAATAGCGGCCAGTCTTACATGTCTCGTCAAAGAGGTCGCCCTTTATCGCCCCGCTTAGGTCGACCCAGTGCAGGTGCGCGCCTGCATTTGT
>RFYV01000074.1 GCA_009921265.1 Betaproteobacteria bacterium
ATGATGACGATGTCCCGTCGGTCTTTTGCTCGCCAACGGATCTTTTCTAATTCTGGAAGGCGCCTCTCGCCATTTATGGTCTTCAGAACCAATAGCGCGCCGTCGTCTGGAGAAAAGGCATCACAGTATGCATCAATAAGACCCAGTGCATTCTTTCTCTTCAAAACACTCATGAAATCAAAAGTGAAAAGAAAAGCAAAACCGTCTCGCAGGCCGAACTTCTCTCTACTTACCGAATGATCAACCGTTGGGGTCACTAGCGGCAAAGGTATATGAACAACTTTTACAGCAGGCGGCGATTTTTTCTCGATCGCTTTTTTGATAAAGAGGGTTGGCGCCCAAATCTCATCAACTAACGCAAATGATGTTTGATACCGCTCAGGTAATTCTTCAAGTTCCCAAAACCACTGACCGATCACATATCGATTCTTAAGGAAATCTTCACCCAGGTAATCACAGCCACCCTGTAACTGATCGGCATTTATAGCCATGAACAAGGTCTGGAACTTTCCACAATCGTTCGTCTCAAAGTCGTAATTCTGCCTACTAACAGTTGCTTTGTAATTAATTGCACTTACAGGCACGTCTACGGCATCTAATGCCTTGTGAACAAGACGACCCGCCTCACCCACTCCCAACTCTGCCTTTAAATAACCAAAGACGTCTACCCCGCCGGACTTGCGACTCATGTCTTCGATGCCAAGAACTACATCCAGTTCCTGGTCTTGTGCTTGATGCAACGCCCTGATTAGGGAATTCTCAATAACGCCACTCTTATAAATCCATTCCTGCAATCTGTCATGGTGACCGTCACGAACTTCAGGAAAATTATGAACTAGATCCCCGCGTTCCCAGTAGATAGCCGAGAGATACCGAGGGAGTTTGGTTTGGTCACCGATGCGGACTCCACGTAACCAATGCAAAAATGGCTGTACGCCATCGTCGCCATACGGCGTCGGAGGTAACTCTGTCTTGTCATGTTCGGCTTGCATGAGTTCTGATCGCAAGATGCGACGAAGACCCTTGCCCCATTGGATTCCTGGAATGATGTCTCGCCATCCGTATGGTCCAGAGTCGGCAATTTCCTCACGGATGGCCAGCATTTGATCTCCATAATCAACGAACAGTTCAGCCATGACAGCATTGTCGCTCATCAAAACTCGAGGACGACCAAGTTGGTATTTCGAAATCCAGTGCGGAATCAGTGGGTCATAACCAGAAAAGTGGAAGAACCGTAAAACATCATCATCGACCATGTATGTATCGCCGTCTTTCCAAAGACGTCTGTGGTCAAGGTTCCAATACGCCACGTTGTACGAAGTGCTTCGTTCAATGTGAACCGGGAAAATACCGACTGCCATATCAATCCACCGTTGGTCGGTGAAGAGTTGGTTTGGTACATCGATAATGCAATCACGCCGTAACCGTTCTGCCCACCAATCAAGCATCTCAATTGCTTTCTTGGTCACGCCGATATAGCCGAGATTGTAAATACCTGCGCCCTTTATCTCTTGCTCTGTAGGTTGGCGTTCATTTCTCTCTATCGGCTTCATTGAATGTGGAGTGAGAGACCATCCATGCTCAAGAGTTTTCTCTACAAGGGGCAGAAGCGAAGCGAAAACTTTGATATCGGGATCGATATAGAAAACACAATCATGAGACTTAACCAACTGTTTTAAAGCAAAGGGTTTCACCGACGTAGCGAATTCAGTCACGTCATAAATGGCCGCCATATGGCTAAACCCTTCAGTACCAAAATCGATATCTGTAACTGCGACCACCTCAAAGCAATCACTCTGAACGAGACGCGCCTCAATAGGTCTGTCCACGATGACAATATAAAAAGTGGATTCGGGGTGAAACTTCTTAAACGACTCAGCAAGGATTCTGGCTTGTGGCAAATAGTTGTGCGCAACAATGGTGCAGGCAGCAAAACTCATACTCATTAGATCCTTCTAGTCCCGCAGTTGACTGTTTCAATAGTCTAAGAGGTCGTGAACTGATAGGGGTTAAATGCCACTTTCTCACTAAAACCCAATAAACACGAAGATTTATCAAATTTCAGTACTGTGACGTCCGCATCGTCAACAGCACCATTTACATTTCCCACCCGATCCTTACCCCAGCCTAAGCAGCGGGATTCTGACTCGATTAGCGAATTAGATTTCGTTGGATAATCAATAAAGATTCGTGGGGAATTGAGCCGTATCCCCTTAATGTCGCCATCTGTTCCGGTCATCTTCTCTGCTCTGCCAACTAATACAACACGTGGCTCGTTTGGGAATCTTCCATATGTATTCATCACATAGGAATACCCACGCCGATTGAGGCATGTTTCAGATCTCGATATGCAATCTGCCCACTCAGCGGTATTCATAGGAGAATCGAGGCTGGACAACTTTGGACCACCAAACCAGGAAACAAAAGGAGCATTGAACCACCATTCACCATTCAGCGCGAGAACTTTCGATCCAGTTGGAACATTTCCGAAAACTCCATTACTTATTGAGTTCTCAAAGGAATTTCTCGGCCATAAAAAGCTTGGGTTGAACTGCGCTACCGCACGCGAGTTATTTGTCATCACCGATGACGTCGAGAGAGCAATTACACTTACAAAAATCGCACAGAGCCCTATGCGAATTATTCGATTTGAATAGAGCAGTAGCAACTTTGCTTCACTTATCAACCCGATAAGCACAAGGGCAAAACCAAAAGAGGATTGAAAGACAGTTATGTATGAATTCCCCCAGGTTAATTCTTGCTGCCAACGTACTGTCTGCGCTATCACAAGTGCTGGGGTGGCCCACATCGCAATTCCAATAAGTATGATCAAAACATTTTTTCGATGGTCGAGAGTCGTGAAAAGGTTTATGGCGTAGGAAAGTACCAGTATCGATAACGCGACCGCGGTCAGCCAAGGAATCGATGAGAGATGAATGTGATGAGGAAATGATTCTAAGAATCCAGGCGGTTGAATTTCCGAATAACTCATGGGTACTGATCCAACTGCTTGTTTCAGAAAAGTACTAGTCAGGACTCCGCCACTAAAATTAGATACATACCCCGCCGTGTTGTTCGTTACGTTGCTCCTCAACCAAAGCAAATTTATTGCAACAACAGTGGGAAATAGCAGAGTAGACGAAAGTGCAAAGCGATATTTCTTGGGTTTTTCGATCAATAAGATCAATGGAAACAGCGGCCAGAGTAGCAAAGTAGTCTCATAAGTCAGTAAGACTGCCAAATACATGGTTGCAGCTATAAAAAATTTGGCGTTGCTGGAAGTTCGAATTCCAAAGAGATAAAAACTTAACGAACCAAAGAGGAGAATTACGACTGAAGGTTGTTGGAGAGAAAATTGGAAGAGAGCGTCATACTGAACATGCATCTGCATGCATGTATTTACAATGAGCACAGCTACGATTCCGCCGCTAAAACTTCGAAAGAGTTTTGAGACAAAAAAACCAAAAAAGAAAATTGCAAGTAACGCGACAATTAACTGAACGATTTTGTATTCATTTCGCGCAGTAAATAAGTAATGAGAAAAAACGCCGATAGTAGCGGCGCCCGGGAAGAACCGACCCTCATTTTTGGCCCAGTTTGAAGTGTACTGAGAGATAAACGACCAAGTACTTTGACCTGTAAATCTGAGCTGCATTGGAACCATTGAGTCAAATGTGTCGTCAGCCGAAAAGGCGCTCCCAATTATTGGCCACAAAATAAGTAAAGAGTGCAAAAAGGCACCAATGGCTAGGAAGTAATTTCTATTAATTACACCGGTTCTCTTGATAATGCTGCTAATTCCTACAAACTTAATCAGAAGCGCACTAAGCCATTTAGATGGTTCAACCATTTATTTAGTGGCCCGCACCATGATTTGCCGCCACCCAAAAACACATTTCCAGGAATACGCAAATCCATCACCGATTTTATATCTTGCTGGGGTTAATAATCGATCTATTAGACGGTGTGGTACCAATACAAGAACACTAACGAATGCACGCATAAATAAATTTGAAGAACCGTTGCGGTGATGTGTTGCATTAATACTTTCGAAGCCAACATCTCTGCAAAGTTGCGATACGTTTCTGACAGATGTCGGGTAACCATGTGACCAATCCACATTCCAAAACTCTCGGCGCCAATTTAAGACATCCGGCGAGACGATCACGACGACGCCATTAGGCGAGAGAATTTGGTGAGATGTTGCAATCATTTGGCGTGCATCCAACCAAGTCGGAGAATGCTCTAAGACATGGGACATCCATACGAGGTCAAATTCCCCCAACTGGTCAACCACTTCATGCAGCAACCCCAGATGGCCCCTATGACCCAATTCTTTCATGCTTGCCACGACTGCAGGACTAGTATCACAAAATTCATACGCAATGCCACGCTCGCGACAGTGGTCTGCAAAATACCCATGACCAGGACCAACTTCAAACACGCGTCTTGGGGGATTCGGCAGGTCTTTTATCGCTGTTGACAAAAGATTTCCATGCCATCGCCTGATCAATTTTGCGCTTGCCGGATGAGGCTGTCGCCGCATGTAATCGGAATACAAATCACCACTCATTGAGCCGTCTTTTCTTTCACTTGGTCTGACCAACTGGCCGTTCTGCTTATGGCTTCTTTTATTCCAACTCTATTTCGTACACCTAATTCTGAAGTGATTCTTTGAATCGAAGGAACATATCGGGTCACATTCTCAGATGTATCAACACCTCTAACGACAACTGATGCTGAAACATTTACAGTTGTCTTTACTAAGTGGGCCAATTGAAGAATGGTAATTTCATCGTCTGACCCAACATTGTAGGCGGTACCAGAATCGCCCCTAGCCAGCAAAGCCCACAGACTTGAACATAGATCAGATGCATATTGATAACTGCGTATGGAACCGCCACCACTTTTGATTTCAATTTCTGACTTTTCTAGTGCATCCTTCATGAAATTTCCAGCAGCAAAATGTGTTCCAAACGGCAGGAACGGGGATAAGAACGCAAAGAGACGCGCAGTAGTAACACTTATACCATTTCGATTAGTCGCAATATTTGCCATCAATTCAGCAACTCTCTTGCCTTCGTGGTATGCGGAATCAATATCAGACAAGCTTGGCCCGCCATCCCAGATTTCTGGTAATTGTTTCTGTAACAAAGGTTGTTTGCCATATACCGCTCCGGAGCTTAGGAACAATACGCGGTTAGAAGTTCTTTCGGCCTCAAACAGAACCCTTCCTTGACCCTCCATTATTACGTTCAGCATCGCCATTGGGTCAGCGGCATTCATCGAAGCACTGGCTGGCGTTGCTGCATGGATAATTAACCCATCTCGAAAATCGCTTGGGATGTGTAATTGACGAATATCAGACTGCAAGGCAAAAATCGGAAGAGAGGAATTCATTGATTTTGCCATTTTGGCAACTGTTGTCGGATTTCTACTTGTGACTAGTAACTTGCCGGTCCCGCCAAACTTCATAAAAGCCGATGCCCATGACAAAGTTAGCCACGTACCCACAAAGCCGGACGCACCCGTTATCACGAGTGGTTTATTGACTATCCCCTTAAGATCCGCAGTTGAGTTTTGATTGATCTCTTCTAGATCAGAAAAAATTTGTTTGGTGATGTGTTGAGGGCCGTATGACATGGTTCATTGATCAAAGTCTGGACGTGCACGTTTCACAATATACGTAGGCCTAGATCGAGCCTCTATATAAATCATTCCAATATATTCAGCAAGCACTGAAAGAAGCAGAAACAAAAGTCCGAACATCAAAAGTATCAGCGACGTGATGGTCCCAAATCCAGGAGAAGGAACACCATCAATAAATGTTCTAATAATTCCGATCACTAATGCAATAAATGAAACGCCAGAAAGAGTTAAACCAGCAATTGGTATTAGCTTCAAAGGCTTAAGTGAACTAGCGAACATTCCTCGAATAGCAAAAGCTCCCGTAACAAATGGATTAAACGAAGACGTCCCCCCAGTACGCGCCGGGCGTTCATATTCCATATTTGTCGAATGAAATCCAACCCATCCCCAAACTGCGCGCACCATCCGATCCTTCTCTGGAAGTGCATTAAAAGCTTGGTACATCTGTTTGTCCACTAGTCGGAAATCACTCGCATTGCGAGGTACTGGTGTATCGCTGATTCGATCAATCATCCAATAGAAAACTTCTGCTGCCACCTGGCGGAATTTGCTCTCCCCATGGCGATGCGTGATAACCGTATAGACGTGGTCAAACCCAGAACGCCATTTCTGTATCATCTCAGGAATCATCTCGGGTGGGTCTTGAAGATCTGCACTCATGATCACACACGCGTCTCCACTAACTTCGGAGAGTGCTGCAAGCATGCCGCCTTCCATATGAAAGTTGCGAGATAACTGCACTATTTTTAGACGCGAATCCACATCTTTGATCTGAGTTAATTTTTCAAAGGTGTCATCACGCGAGCCGTTCTCACACACAACAACTTCAAAGTCATACTCGGAATTGAGTTGCTCAAACATCGACGTAAGCCGACTCCACAATTCGTCGATATTTGCCGATTCGTTATACGCCGGTATAGCAATGGAAATGAGCGGTTTGCGTGCCATGATTAGAGGTACTTAGTTACTTGTGTAAACAGATCAGGGGCAAGATCTGGACTCATCATGTGCAATGGGTTTGATTCCATTCCGCCACCTTCAACAATACGACTGGTGATTTTGGGCCAGTACGTCTGCAGTGGGTCAATCGGAACAATAAAGCCATACGGTTTGTCTGAACGAAGAGCGGAAAGAACTTCTTTGTTGGTTGACCAATCCTTGTCCAAAGTGATTGTGCTAATTCCAAAACTCTGAAACAGCATGTCCCAATCAGGGAAACCGAGTCCAGTTTCAGTGTCACAACCTAAATATGCACCATCAAAATAGTTCTTCTGGGTCATTCGAATTGAACCATAGCCATTATTCGCAAAGATGAAAGTCTTGATTGGCAGATTGTTCACCGCAACAGTGGCGAGTTCTTGAAGATTTTGAGAAAACCCACCATCACCTTCAATCAAGAATGTCCGCTTCCCAGGATGAGCCATTGAAGCTCCAATTGCACCGGCAAGTCCGTACCCCATGCTGGCAAGACCCTTGTCAGTAATAATGACTTGTCCAAGTTTTTGTTCAATCACTTGCATTGAAACAGAGTTTGCACCGCCACTAGAACAAGGAATTACCACATCGTCTGATTCGGAGAGGCGTACTAAATCTGCGTAGAAATCAAAAGGACTTAAGAAGCCATTCCCAGTTTCGTTGGCCGGATCATTTAGAGGAAGCGCATTGCGAACCTCTTGTGCATAGGACACCCATGTCTCCCAATCTCCACGCACTTTTGGAAGTAGCCGAGTTAAAAAATCATCTGCATCAGCGCAGACTGGTAAATCAATCTTCGGGTGTCCTTTGTCTAACTCTGCTCTATCGATATCAACGTGTACTACGTATGCATTTCGACCAAATTGTTGCCAATTAAAGCCCGTCTGTTGCATTCCTAGTCGAGTTCCCACGGCAATGACGAGGTCGGCTTGTGCCACCAAAAGATTTGCAGCTCTCTGACCCCAAGTATTTGGGCGTCCCAGATATGAAGGATGCGCAGCATCGATGCGATCCGCGGCATTCCAAGTTGTCATCACTGGAATTCCAGATGATGTCAATTCTGTTTGTAAAGCGCGAGCTAACTTTCGACTAACTCCACCACCAATCAACAAAATCGGTCTTTGCGCACTTTTCAGTTGTGTAATAACAAGATCTATCTCGGTCTCTGAGGCAACCGCATTAATCTGAGCCTTAACTTCTGCCGCTTGCTCCTTTAGTGGTGGGGCACCTTGTGCATCTAAACACAACTCAATGAACACAGGGCCAGGACGTCCAGTACTTCCAGCATTTACCAAAGAAACAAACTCTGCCTTAGGCATTGGTTTCTTCATTTGAACAGAGTGTTTTGCTACGGGTGCAGCGAGGCCAACTCCATCAATTTCTTGAATCCCGCGCTGACGTACTCCACCAGTTGCTAAGTCTTCAGACTTGACTTGACCTGCAATGACGAGCAACTCTCTACTCTCAAGCCATGCACCACTCATCGCAGTAATTATGTTTGAAACTCCGGGGCCCGCAGTAACCATTGCAAAGGCACGACCCTTGCCCCCTGCTTCATTGAAATACTCAACGGCGATGCCCGCTGCAACTTCGTGCACTACAGGCACGCATGTGAAACGAGTACGTGCACCATCAAGTAAGTGCATAATATTTCCACCTGCTACAAAAAAACAGTGGGTGTACCCAAGTTCAACTAACCAGTCGGTGAGTTGCTCTGCATATTTGCTCGCTGCCGTTGTAGTAGCGGCCATCACTTCTTAGAGACCTCTGTTTTGAATGTGATTGCGGAGTTCAGCATTGCGTGAGTACGGGTTATCTAGGAAATCCAAAGTTAATGGTTGGTCAGCCGTGATGGATTGAACGATTGCTTCACCTGCAATAAGTTCACGACATGACAATTGTCCTTTAAGCAACGGAACCGCCAAATAGATATCATCGTCGGTCAACAGATGTCCGGCAGGCAGATCGCGCTTCACATACACACCACGGACAAGCGCATCGAGGTATTCGACTTCAGCAGTAGATGGGATTCTCTTATCAGTCCCCGACCCACCACACATTTCTTTTGCCTTATTAAAGGCCTTAAACCACGTGTCGCATTGTTCAGGCAATGTGCAGTAAGAAGAAACTGGAATTCCATCAGCTTCAATATCGATGTGACGCTCAAAAGTACGTGCACCCTTGGCGTACGCCATCATCATGGAAGAAGACCAGTCGTGATACTCGTGTGAAGAAAAACCGATTGTTGTTCCTGGGTAGCGGTTACGAAGAAAATCAATTTGATTTAGTTCCAACTGGCTATCTTCTGACGGATATAACGACACACAGTGGTTAATTGCCAGCGGAATACCGCGATTTTTAAAAAACAGAACAAGATCGTCAACATCTTTCAGCGAGCTTCCACCCGTTGAGGCGATTACTGGTTTGCGTGTTGTAGCAATCTTCTCTATTAGGACCCAGTCATTCAAATCGGAACTAGCAATCTTCAACATTGGTAGGTCAAGTTCTTGAGCAAAATCTACTGACGCTTCATCGAATGGAGTGGCCGTTGGAATGCATCCGGCCTTTTTGATGTAATCAACAAGACTCGCGAAATCAGCTTTTGACATTTTCGTATCAAGAGTTTTCTTGATGTAACGCATGTCAGAATTCTCAACATGGTCCTTATGGATAAACGAATCAACATCTCGCAATTGAACCTTTATCGATGCTCGGATGCCGTTGTAGCGAACCACGTGTGCGAAGTCGTCAACAATCTTTTTTCCACGCTCAAGACGACCCCAGTGGTTATTGGCCATTTCAAGTACGAATAGATCTTCAAAAAAGTCTCTGTTAATAGTCATAATCTGTCCTTTATTTAGTCTTCTCGAGTACAAACTCAGTGATAGTTCCGACCATGAAGTCGATTATTTCTTTTGTCAATCCCGGATACACGCCAATCCAGAATGTCGAGTCCGTTACGATATCCGCGTTCGTTAGGTTACCAACAACTCGCATGGGCATCCCTTTATAGGCAGGCTGGCGAAGTAAATTTCCGCCAAACAATTGACGTGTGCCGATGCGGCGACTCTCAATATGTTGTACCAGATCAAAACGAGAGAAGGGCGCGTCAGCTTTCACTGTGATAGGGAACCCAAACCAGCTTGGTTCGCTGTTCTTCGTTGCCTTAGGCAACAGAAGGAATTCTTCAAGTGGCTTCAAGCCCTTAAGAATTCGCTTCCAGTTCGCGTTACGACGATCAATGAAATCTGGAAGTTTTTCTAGCTGTGCAACACCAATGGCAGCCTGCATATCCGTCATTTTCAAGTTGTAGCCAATATGTGAATAGACATATTTATGGTCATAACCATATGGCAGGTCTCCGAGTTGCCAATCAAACCGGCGGCCACATGTGTCGTCTTGGCCTGGAGGGCACCAACAATCGCGGCCCCAATCGCGAAGTGATTCAACGATCTTCTTCATCGACGCTTTCTTCACCATCACGCAACCACCTTCACCCATGGTGATGTGGTGAGCTGGATAGAAACTGGCTGTTGAAAGATCGCCGAAAGAGCCAACCGGCTTACCGTTGAACTTTGCACCAACTGCGTCACACGTGTCTTCAACTACGAAGAGATTGTGCTTCTCGGCAAGTTGCATGACGCCTTCAAGATCAAACGGATTGCCCAACGTGTGTGCCATAACGATTGCTTTGGTCTTAGGTCCGATAGCAGCTTCAATGTGCTCTACAGATGAGTCATACGTTCCAAGTTGAATATCAACAAACACCGGTGTAAGGCGATTTTGCAAAATTGGGTTCACTGTTGTCGGAAAACCTGCTGCAGCAGTGATGACTTCGTCGCCTTCTTTCAATGCGCGCTTTCCTAAACGAGATGATGTGAGTGCGGTAACGGCGAGAAGGTTGGCAGATGATCCAGAGTTACACAACATTGCATGCTTCATGCCCATGACTTTTGCAAAAGACTTTTCGAATTGTTCTGCGTAGCGACCAGTGGTTAACCAGAAATCAAGCGATGAGTCAACTAGCAATTCAAGTTCGTGATTATCGAAGACTTTTCCGGAAACAGGAATCGTTGAAATTCCACCAAGAAATGGTTTTGGTGGAAATGCCTCCTGATGATATTCCTTTACTAACCCAAGTATTTGGGCGCGCAATTGATCGGCACGTGATTTTTCAGCCATGAGAACTATTTCTTTCCTGTGAGAAGTGCGCGATACCAATCAAACGACTTCTTTAAACCATCTTCCAGTGAAACCGACGCATGCCAACCAAGAACTTCATGGGCTTTAGTGGAATCAAGATACTGATCTTTGATTTCACTTGATGCCGCGTTCAAGATATTCGGTGCTGTATCAGCTCTTCCAGCAGCCGCACAGATTGCCTTGTAGATCTGCATCACGGTAAGCGGAGACTCATCACTGAAGTTGAAACCTTGTCCAGCGAATTCTGGATTGTCGGTTTGTTCTCCCAGTGCAAGGTATGCAGACACAATGTCATCAACATGAAGATAGTCGCGAATAAACGTCCCGTCACTACGAAGTACCGGTTGTTCTCCTCGAAGTAGCGAGCGGAATGTTCCTGGAACAATACGGTTCCAGTTCAGGTCTCCCCCGCCATAGATGTTTCCGCAGCGTGCAATTGTTACTGGCGTTCCATAGGTACGAGCATATGTAGTGGAAATGAGGTCGGTACAACTCTTCGAAACTTCATACGGATGATCACCGTTCATCGACATATCTTCCGTATATGGCAGTACAGGTTGAGTACCGTATGCCTTATCGCTTGAGGCAACAATGATTCTTTTAACCAGAGGTGACAATGTCCGACAGGCATCCAACAAGTTCCAAGTGCCTTGAATGTTTGATTCAAAAGTATGACGCGGCGAACGATCAGCTGCGCCAACAATTGGTTGGGCACCTAAATGGAAGATCGAATCGACTTCATGGTTGTTGATAGCACGTTCAATATCGTCGTAATTCTCAAGCCGACCATTGACAACGTTGACCTTATTAATGGTGCCGCTACGCATGAGCTCACTTTGAGGGTCGGAATCGGCAATGAATGCGACGGTGTAGGCACCGCTTTCTGTAAGCCAACGGGTGAGCCATGAGCCCACCATGCCTGATGCTCCAGTAACTAGAACTCGCTTGTCACCCCAATAGGCAACCGAACCTTCCTGAGCCACTATTTCCACACTTTCCAAGGCGCGTTGCCGCTATCCCACATTTCATTCAACATTGTGAAT
>RFYV01000075.1 GCA_009921265.1 Betaproteobacteria bacterium
CGATTGATCGCCATCGGTGTGTCCATGAGCCCAGGCAATATCGCATTGGCACGAATGCCATGCGGTGCATTTTCGATGGCAATGTGTTGCGTCATGGCGTTGACGCCTGCCTTACTTGTTTTGTAGGTGAGTGTGGGTCTTGCTGCGCGTGAAGCGGTTGATGAAATATTGATGATGCACCCCGATTTTTGAGCAATCATCAACGGCAAAACATTTTTGCACATCATAAACATACCTTTGAGATTGCGGTCCATGATGTAGTCCCAAGTCGATGTATCGAGTTCGGTTGTTTTTTTGTCCCCCTTTGATAGTCCCACATTATTGTGCAAAATATCGACGCGTTGAAAATGTTGCATACAAGCTTGTGCCACTTTTTTGCATGCATATTCATTGGTGATATCAGCCACTATCTTAAAAACTGTGCCGCCCAATGATTGAATTTTTTTGTAAGTGTCTTCCAAAAAATCTTCGTTGACGTCAACAATTAAAAGTGATGCACCTTCTTGTGCAAATCGCTCAGTCACAGCTCTTCCATTGCCAATGGTTTGTCCTGGTTGCTGCCCTGCGCCCACAATGATGGCGACTTTGCCTTCGAGTCTTTTTTGATTCATATGTGTATGAGAGGCAGTTCCATTAATTTTTCTAATTCAGCGATTGTGATGCCATCAATCAAGTCAATCACCTTTAATTGATCGGTGCTGCATTCAAAGGTGCCAAAGTCGGTATATATCTTTTTAACACAGGCCAGTCCTGTTATGGGATACGTACACACATTGACAATTTTGCTCTTACCATGCTTGGTGAGCAAATCCATCATCACCCATGTTTGTTTGGCACCCACCGCAAGATCCATTGCGCCACCGACAGCAGGAATGGATCCCTCTTCGCCTGTACTCCAATTGGCAAGATCGCCACTCGTAGACACTTGAAATGCACCTAATACACAAATATCTAAATGACCACCTCGCATCATTGAAAAACTATCGGCATGGTGAAAAAATGCGCCACCTGCTTTTAATGAAACGGGTTGTTTGCCCGCATTAATGAGATCATAATCTTCTTGCCCCTCGGGTGGTGTAGGCCCCATTCCTAAAATCCCATTTTCACTTTGCAAAATCACTTCTAGATTCGGTGAAATGTAGTTAGCCACCAGTGTGGGTTGACCAATGCCTAAATTAACGTATGAGCCATCTTCAATATCTTGCGCAACGCGTTGTGCGAGTTCAAGTTTGGATCTTTTTTTGTATGGGTTCATGGTTTGATTTTCCTAGTCCGCTGCTTTGAATCCACCGGCTTGCGTCAATACGCGATCGATTCGAACCACGCGTGTAACATAAATGCCTGGTGTGACAACCGTTTCTGGATCAAGTTGTCCCAGCTCAACGATTTCATGAACAGTCGCAATGGTGAGCTTGGCAGCGGTGGCCATCACAGGGCCAAAATTGCGAGCGGACTTTCTATAAGTGAGGTTGCCCCATCGATCGCCTTTTTCGGCTCTGATGAGAGCAACGTCACCATGAATGGGATATTCCAATACATAAGGTGTGCCATCGATGATGCGCGTTTCTTTTGGAGAACCGTCTTTTTCAAGAGCTAAAAGAGTGCCGTAAGCTGTGGGTGAAAAAAATGCGCCAATGCCTGCTCCCCCTGCACGAATGCGTTCAGCCAGATTACCTTGTGGTACCAGTTCTAATTCAATTTTTTTGCTTCTATAGAGTTCGTCAAACACATACGAGTCTGCTTGTCTTGGAAAACTACAAATAATTTTTTTAACACGTCCCGCTTTGAGTATCGCGGCTAATCCTTGTTCGCCATTTCCTGCGTTGTTGTTCACAATCGTGAGATCTTTGGCCCCTTGTTCAAGTAGCCCATCGATCAATTCATTGGGAATGCCCGCTGTTCCAAAGCCACCAATCAAAATGGTGGAACCATCTTGAATACCACTCATAGCTTGAGCCACACTGCTGACTATTTTGTTGATCATAGGATTAAAAAACGATGGATATGGAAGAGGTAAGTGTTTATGTAAAGGATTTGATCTGGGGCATTCAAGTCGCTGTTTAGGCGGGCACATCACCTTCGAGGGTGATGCGGTGCATGAGTCTCTTAAAGCCATGGTAATCATTGACGGGGTTGTGCTGAGCGCAGCGGTTATCCCAAAATGCCAATGAATGGGTTTGCCACACAAAGCGACAAGTGAATTCTGCTTTGACTTGATGCGCAAACAAAAATTGAAGCAGCGGCGCGCTTTCTTGATCGGTGAGTCCCACAATGCCGCTTGTGTGCGCCACATTCACATACAGTGCTTTGCGCCCTGTGAGGGGATGTGTTCTCACCATAGGGTGATGCGCTTCATAACTTTTAACTTCTTCTTGCTTGCCGTCCGATTTGATTCGATCTTCGCGAGTTTTTGAAACATCGGCGTTGGATGAACTGCTGATGCCAATTAAACCATTGATCATGGATTGCATGGTGGGTGATAAAGATTCATAGGCCAAATATTGATTGGCAAATAACGTGTCACCACCATAAGGAGGAATTTCTATTGCTAACAGCATAGAACCCATTGGAGGGTTTTGAAGATACGTGGTGTCAGAGTGCCAGATACCGCCAAAGTTAACTTTTTCGTGTGCTAATTTTTTGACTTCAATCACACAAGGAAAACCGTCCATGCCATTAACGAATGGATATTCGATGGGCGTGCCCATATATTTTGCAAACCGAATGAACTCTGTTGGCGTGAGATCTTGATCTCTAAAAAAAATCACCAGATGATCGAGCAAAGCCGCTTGAATTTGTTGTTGTAAATCCAATGACAGGGGTTGTTTGAGATTAACCCCATGTAATTCTGCGCCCAATGCGCCGGCAATGCGTTTGATATTCATAGGCTTATTTTATCGATTTAGCCCACTTCATGCTATGCTCAAAAACGCTTATTTTCGGTTGCAATCGCTCAATAACAATGAGAAAGTTGTACCACGCCTATGACATCCGATCAATTTTCTTCGTTTGTGAAGACTGAAGTATTGAAGTGGACTCAATTGGTTAAAAGTACTGGAATTAAAATTGAACCATAACAATTGAATTGTTACAGTTCAATTTGGATGCCCGACATTTAATCAACTTTGATATTGGCCGCTTTGATGATCTTTCCGTATTTCACATAATCTTTAGCCATCAACTGACCAAATTGCTCTGAGCTCATCGGATAAAAATCCAGTCCTGATTCTTGATAGCGTTGTTTCATCACCGCCGATTGAAGAACGGCGGTGACTTCTTGATTGAGTTTGTCAACGATGGGTTTGGGCGTACCTGCTGGCATCACAATACCTTGCCAAGGCAACATTTCAAATCCCGGTAAGACTTCATTGAGTGTTGGCAATTCAGCAAAGGGCGCGCGACCTTTGCTGGTGTTGAGTACAGCAATCGGTTTGACGTTGCCAGATTTAATTTGACCCACCGCTGTGTTCATGACTTCAATCATTAAATCAACGTGTCCACCAATCAAATCATTCATCGCAGGTGCAGAGCCTTTGTAGGGCACAACAGTGACGTCGAGTTTGCCTTCCAGCTTCATCGTCTCGCAAGCCAATCCCAAAAGGATGGATCCACCCCATGCGCACTTGACTTGACCTGGCTTGGCTTTGATGGCTGACACAACATCATTTAAATTGTTGGGTGCAAAGCGACTGCTTGCCAACAACATGATTTGCAATTGATTGAGTTGTACAACAGGTACAAAATCTTTGAGAGGATCCCATGTGAGTTTGTACAGATGTGGGTTGGTGACAAAACCTGCCACCACAAACAGCATGGTGTAGCCATCGTTGGGTGCACGTGCACCTGCTTCAAAACCAATGTTGCTGTTGCCGCCGGGTCTGTTGTCAATCAAAATCGGCTGTCCCAATCTTTCAGATAGTAACGGCGCAATTTGTCGTGCAGTGAGATCGGCTGGGCCACCCGGTGGAAAGGGAACGATCCAACGAATCGGTTTGTTGGGCCATGCTTGCGCGTGTGTCATGCCACTGAAAATCAATATGGCAGCGATCAAACAGCAATGAATAAAAGTCTTCAAATAATTTTTCATATTCAATCAGCGCGATTCGTGGGTTCAGGAAAATAACTGGGATTAAAAAATTCCAAGCGCTTGGGCTCCCATGCGTCTTCAATGTCATTAATTTCCCAATCTAAATCTGCAGGTATGGAAGCCTCCATCCACATCAGCGCCATATCAAACAAACGACGCTCGGGTGGTTTTAATTGATCGGGATCTGATGTTGGAATTTGATTTAAGAAATCAATGATTTTTTCCATGTGCGGATAAACATCTTCGACAAACAAATTGATTTGTTCAACGGGTGTCGATACGCGCTTGTTGAATCGACCTGCTTCGTGGGGAATGGACCACTCGGGCACCCATTTTTCAAAAGCTTTAAATTCGCTGGGTAGGCTGGTATTTTTCATAATTGCCCCTCCATCATTTGGCGGCTGACCTTGAAGTGATGGCGCAAGGCCATTTCTTGTCTGGACAAAATCACTTCATCCATCATGCCGCTGCTTAATGCAGTTTGTTGTGCTTCTAAGGTGTTGAGATCCTCTCTGAACACATCTCGCACGCGTGAGCGGAAATAAGATCGGCTGATGCGTTCGCCCAAATTTTTTGTTTTATAAGCCCATGCTTGATTGGTGATGAGTGTGCGACCCGCATCAATGGGCCAATAAGTTATTTCATTGTGCCAATAATTACCAATGAGCATCACAATATTTGGAAAAAATTCAACCACATCGAATGCCCATTTGTCGTGCTTTGCGGCGTTGATGCCTGGGGGCAGTCCTTCAAAGTTGAAATCAAACGCGGGGATCATGAGTTTGCCGTATTTGGCCGCTAATTTTTCGCCACGCACAAACACTTTATCTGGATTGCCAGGGGCACTGTAACGGTGATGTCGATCAAAGAAATCCATATGTGGGCGATGACGCTGTGGGTTGCTTTTTCCGCCCTGGTAATCACGCGCTGTGCTCTTGTGCAAATAAAGCGTGTGATAGCCCTCGGTAAATGCATTGACGGCTAAATGCCAATTGGTATTGACAATGGCTTTGAAGGATGCAACTTTTTCTTGATTTTCAAAATAGTTGTCGTACTGTCCGTACATTTCACCCAACCATTCTTTGAGTGTGCAATGTGGTTCTTTGGCAAGATTAATAAAGATGAGTGAATTCCAAATTTCAGTGTGAACAGGAATCATGCTCAATTGTTTTTTGTCGAGTTTTTCAAACTCATTCACATCGGTGATGAGTCGCAAGTCTCCCTGCGTATTGAAACTCCATCCATGAAAATTACAAGTGAATCCCGCGCGCGTGCCCACGGGTTCGCGCACCAACTTATTGCCACGGTGTCGACAAATATTATGAAAGACGCGAACTTGATCGTCTTGACCTCTGACCACAATCAATGAATAGTTGAATGTAGGAATGTCGTAAACAAAATAACTTCCCTTGTTGGGTACGTCTTGTGTGTGACCTATTGACATCCAAGCGCGGCGCCAAATACTTTCTTTTTCAAGCGCATAGTGTTCGGGTGTGATTTGAACGCCAACATTGATCCTTGACGGTAAGTCATCAACAACGCCCCGAATGAGTGAATCCACTTGAGCTGTCATAAACAAAGTCTCCTATTTCTTGACAAATTTGAGTGTGAAGCGGTCGCTCTCGCCAATCGCCTCGTACTTTGCACGATCGACATCTTTCATTCTGTATGTCGGTGGTAAGGTCCAAACACCTTCGGGGTAGTCTTTGGTGTCTTTGGGGTTGGCATTGACTTCAGAAACTCCCACCAATTGAAAACCTTGCGCTTCAATCAATGCAATAGCGACATCTTGCCTCACATAGCCCATAGTCATCTGTTGCTCTTGTGACAGATCGGTTCTGCCTCTGTGATCGACGATGCCCAACACCCCCCCTTTTTTCAGCGCTTGGTGAAAAGTTTGCAATGACTCTGTTAATTCTTTTCGTTCCATCCAATTGTGTAGATTGCGAAAGCTGATGAGAAAGTCGACGCTGCCAGGTGTCGCAATGGCGTGAAAGTTGGATCGAAAGGGCATGACAACCACTTGATCGTACAAATTGGGTTGGGCTTTAAGACGTTCGAGGAGTTTTAAATGATCGGGTACATATTGGGGTAATGATTCATCGCGATTGGCTGCAATGTATTTGCCATGACCACGCATCCATGGTGCGAGTATTTCTAAATAATAAGCACTACTTCCTGGCAATATTTCAACCACGGTGCTGTTGCGTTGAACACCAAAAAACGCCAAGGTTTGCGAGGGATTTCGAAAGGGGTCGCGCACTACATTAGGGGGACTTCTGTGATTAAGTGTGAGCAGCGGCTCGAACACATGCGCGTCTTGCGATTGAGCGCAAGCAGCCCATGCGGTAAGGCTAATGATGAGTGCCGTGAATGCGTGTTGGACTAGTTTGGAGGTATTCATACAACTTTGGAGACTTGGAATGTTTGAAGCGTTGACTATACTGGCTGCATCTGCTTTTGTAATCTCAAGGAAAACACCATGATGAAATCCGCCAAGGACTCGATTGATATTGGAATTTTGGTCAGCGATATCAAGGCCAGCCTTCACTTCTATCAAACTTTATTAGGCTTGCAAAAAATCGAAGAGAGGCCTGCAACTACGGGCACTATGCATCGTCTTCGTTTTGGTACCAGTGATGTGAAGTTGATTGACCCCACCAAAAAATTGAGTGTAGGCCCCATTGGGATCGACGAGCAATTGGGTTTTCGTTATCTAACTTTTGTGGTGTCTAACTTAGACGAGGTGTGCGCGCACATGAGTGCCAACAAAGTGGAATTCACAAGGCCCGCAATGAATATCAACCCCACCACCAAAATTGCAATGGTGAAAGATCCAGATGGAAATATCGTTGAGTTTGTTCAGCGAAGCTGATTCTAAACTGATATTTTTATTCGGGCTGAATGCCTGCGGCCTTGATGAGTGCAACCCACCGATCCAAATCGCGACGTTGTAAAGCCTTGGCATCGTCACCCATCACCGCCATGGGTTTGCCGCCTGCTTTTTCAAATCGTTCCATCACATCAGGCGATGTGATGACTTTGCGAAACTCTGTTCGCAATCGATTGAGTTCAGTACTTGGTGTTTTTGCGGGTGCAAAATAGCCAAACCAAGATTCCAACTCAAGCGGTGCAACACCTGTTTCACGCACGGTTGGAACTTGTGGATGAACAGGCAATCTTGAAGTGCCTGATACAGCAAGCGCTTTAACGGTGCCCGCATCGACTTGTGGCCTGGCTGTTGATGACAAATCAAAAAATAAATCAACTCGACCGCCTAATAAATCGGTGTAAGCGGGTTGCGCCCCCCGATAAGGAATATGCGTGATTTGTACACCTGCCAAATGCCAAAGTGCTGCAGCCAAAATATGTTGACCCGAACCGTTGCCCGCAGACGCATAGTTGAGTTTTCCAGGATTGGCTTTTGCATAGGCAACCACATCAGCCAAATTGCTAAAGGGTAAATCTTTGCGAGTCATCAATGTGTAACTGTATGACACAGCTAAACCAATGGGTTCAAAATCTTTGAGTGGGTCGTAGCTGAGATTTTTATAAAGGCCTGCGTTGAGTACCAAATTAGAAACAGAACCCATGAGCAAGGTGTAACCATCGGGTTCTGATTTAGCGGCTAATTCAGTGCCCACCAAAGTGCCTGATCCCGTTTTGTTTTCAACCACCACACCGTTTTTAAAAACACCCGAGAGTTTGTCTGCAATCGCTCGCGCCACAAAATCAAAACCGCCACCAGGGGGTTGAGGAACGATGACACGAATTGCACGATTGGGATAAGCGTCTTGTGCCCAAAGAGTGGGCGCATGACTCAAAGAAAGCGCACCTAATAAACCGAGGCATTGTCTTTTATTTAACATTTCATCTCTCCAAAGGTTTTCCATCAAGCCACTTAGCACCACGCTGATACAACTGCTCTACTTCGTTGCCTTTGAGCATAGGCATATCCATTTTGACTTTGTATCCAATTCGCGTTTGAATGTAAGCCAAGTGACGATAGCCCTCAGGAAAAGTGGCCAATGCTTGCTTGTCTAATTGCAATTGCGTAGCAGGATCAATCGGGTCGATGCGATCTTTTTCGTATATGGGTTGTCGATGCACCAATCCCCATCTACCTTGTCGTTCTTCAAAGAAATCATAGAAGCGACCCGTGCAAACCACATCGCACAAGCAATCTTCAACCATGCCGCGTTGCGAGATCGTCATCTTGGTTTGTGCAATGGCGCGTGTACCGTTGACATCAATGGCAGAGCCGCCTAAAAAATGCAAAATACTCACGCCTTTGTTCCAGCCTTCGATGGTGACTTTGATGAATTCTTCAAAAGGGCCTTGAAACCATGTGGCCATCATCACGCCATCATCGTGCCAAACGGTGCGAAATCGATCCCACAAGCCTGCGTCACGATAGACGGCCCAGTTTTCAACGAGTTGGCGAATTTTGAGTTGTTGTTCGAGTGCGGGGTTCATTGACGTTGTTTCTTTCTTGTCTGGAAATCGGTATGAACAAATATTGTAGGGTCTAGTCAGTAATTATGTTTTTGTAATGCATTGGAATTCAATTTTTTGTGCTGACATCGACTGACAAACATAAAACTTCATGCTAGGCTTGGCGCATCATGACAAAGATTCATCCCACCTGTTCCTGCGGCGTTGACATTCACGCGCACATCATCCCCAAAGATTTTCCCGCTTATATGGGTTCAAGCACGCCCTCGGGTTGGCCTTCGATGGCGCCTGCCGACGAATGTCATCGACACGTGATGATCGATGGGAAAAATTACCGCACGGTGTCCGATAAAAGTTGGACGCCTGCCAATCGTTGGGTCGATATGCAAGCCATGGGTTTGCAATTGCAAGCAATATCGCCCATGCCCGAGTTGTTGTCGTATTGGTTACCCGCATCAGACGGTACGCAATTGGTGCGTTATTTAAACGATCAAATCGCATCAATGGTGAATGAATCTAACGGCAGCTTGGTGGGCTTAGGTGCTGTTCCTTTGCAAGATATCGATCGATCGATTCGCGAATTGCGTTATCTTAAAGAAGACTTGGATTTTGCAGGCGTTGAGATTGGAAGCAATATCAACGGCGTTGTAGTGGGTGACCCCATGCTTGATCCTTTTTTTGAAGCGTGCGAAGCGATGAGTATGTCGGTGTTTGTTCATGCTTTGCGACCCACTGGAATGGACCGGTTGGTCGGGCCTGCACCCTTGCAACAAATATTGGCCTATCCCAGTGATGTGGGGCTTGCAGCGGCGTCGGCCATCACCAGTAATTTATTAATTCGCAGACCTAAACTCAGAATTGCATTCAGTCACGGTGGAGGAACCTTGGCTTCGTTGTTGCCACGATTGGCACAATCGGCTTTGGTTTTTCCTGGGATGAAAGATTTAATGCCAATGGCACCTGTCGATCAAGCGCGTTTGTTTTTTTATGATTCCTTGGTGTTTGATCGATCAACGCTTGTGCACTTAATAGAAAAATTTGGCATTGATCAATTGATGATCGGAACTGACTATCCATTTAATTTTCACGACGATCATCCTGTTGATCGAATTTTGCAATTGGGTTTATCTGAAAAAAATCAGATGCAACTCATTCGGGACAATGCGATGCGGTTTTTAGGTCTTGAGCATTGACCAATTAATTTTTCTTGACACAAAAAACCAACTCATCGGTGTTGTTGTGTTGAATCTGTTGGATATCTTTGGCATGAGCCACATCCATATCTTTGGGTAGGTGCACGCCGTTTTTAATTGCTAATACCTCTGCCATGATGCTCACCGCAATTTCTGCGGGGGTTTTGGAGCCTATATAAATTCCAATGGGGCCACGCAAAGGTGCAAGTGACGCTTCGGTTTGCTCGAAATGTTCGATCATGCGCTGTCGTCTTGATTCGTTGTTGCGACGCGAACCTATTGCTCCAATATAAAACGATTCAGATTTGAGCGCCTCTAACAATGCCAAATCATCGAGTTTGGGGTCGTGGGTGAGTGCAATGACGCAACTTCTGCGATCGGGATTGAAACTGAGCACCACATCGTCTGGCATTTCTTTGGTGAGCGTGACATGAGGTACCGACCATGCGCCTGTGTATTCTTCGCGAGGGTCGCAAACGGTCACTGCAAAGCCGTTAAACAATGCCATGGTCGCTAGATATTCGGTAAGTTGGCCCGCACCGATTAAAAGCATGCGGTATTCGGGGCCAAATATGTTGACGAGTTGTTGATCGTCGATGAGGAGCTCACTCGGTGTATGGGTGGGTGTTAATGTAACTGCGCCACTTTGAATGTTTGTAGTGCGTTGCATCAACATGCCTTTGGATAGCGACATCACCAACTCTTCAAGTAATTGCGGATCAGGATCAAACTCTAATAGCAACTCGAGTGTGCCGCCACAAGGCAAACCAAATCGATGCGCTTCATCAGCGGAAATACCATACTTGATATGTTGTGGTGGACCCGATGGAATTTTCGCGTTTGAAGAATGAGCGCCTGCTGAGGTGTAGGCTTGCGTGAATTGATGAATCAAATCGTCTTCAATGCATCCACCCGATACCGAACCTACAACAGCACCCGTTTCGCACAAAGCCATGATCGATCCGACAGGACGAGGCGATGAACCCCATGTTCGAATCACAGTTGCAAGTAATGCACGTTGGCCTGCTAATCGCCAATCGCGCAAACTTCGCAAGACCATGACGTCTAAATTTTCCATGATATTTAGTGTTTGATAAACCAAATACCAACAGCAACAACGACAGCACCCAGCAGCCACACCCACTCGGGCGTACCCGTGTGAGTTTTTTCTTCGCTCGTCGCTGCTGCGTCGGTTGTAGCAGATGCAGGATACAACTTCAACAGTTCATTTTCAAATCGTTGAAAAAAATCTTCTGCCAATGATTTGGCTGCACCATCTATTAATCGTTGACCGAGTTGCGCAATTTTTCCACCCACTTGTGAGCTGACGGCATAACTTAATTCGCAACCTTTGGGAGTGGGTGTTAATAAAACTTTTGATGTGCCTTTGCCAAATCCTGCAACGCCACCTTGTGCTTCAAATTGCAAGGCATATGAGTTGGGCGGCACGATATCCATGAGGCTCACTTTGCCAGTGAATTTGGCAGATACAGGTCCAATCTTGAGTGCGACCACTACTGCGTACTCATTGGGTTGGGTCAATTCAAATTGATTGCACCCAGGAATGCATGCTTTCAATATGTCGGGATTGTTGAGTGCGTCCCACACATGATTTTGTGCAACTGGTAGGGTGCGACTGCCTTGCATTTCCATTTTTTAGACTCCAATTTTTGAGTGAGGGGATTGTCCCGTTTTTAACAATTGAGAAACAGCATGAGCCAAATCGCTTAATCGATCCATATTATGGATCGCCAGCATGGCATCTGCATAGCGATGTAATATTTTTGCACTCGCAGTGATTGGTGCATAGCCATCAAAACGCAACAAGGGATTTAACCACACCATTTGCTTGCTGTGGCGTTCAAGCCAAGCGAGTTCTAAATCGAGTACAGATGATGGCCCCGTATCGAGCCCATCGGTGATGAGCATCACCACGGTTCTGCGTCCCACCATTCGTCTGCTGTATTGCGTGCGCAAAGTGGTGAGTGAAGCCCCTAATCGCGTACCGCCTGCATAGTCTTGCACCGATTGATTAATACCATCGAGCATCTTGTCAACATCGCGGCATTGAAAAGCACTTTGTAA
>RFYV01000076.1 GCA_009921265.1 Betaproteobacteria bacterium
GTCGTATCAAAGCCAAGCCAGGAATTTCGCGCGTCAATGGCAATGCAGTGACTTTTGACGATGGAACTCAACAAAAATTTGATTGCATGATTGCTGCAACGGGCTACAACGTGGATCTCCCGTTTTTAGATGCAACAACGTCACCAGTTCAAGGGCATTGGCTTAATTTGTATCACCGAGTTGTACATCCCACGCAAAAGAATCTATTTTTTGTGGGTTTCTTTAATGTGAGTGGTGGCGGAAATGTTCGCATGATGGATGATCAATCTCATTGGATTGCTCAACTCATGAAGGGTACGATGAAGTTGCCTGATCTCGCTCAAATGCAAAATGAAATTGAACAAGAGCGCGACGATATTAAAAAACTCTATCCTGATACACCGCGTTACACGCTTGAACTCGACCCTGTTGCATATCGCGCGCGCTTACTTAAAGCGATGAGCAAACAATGGGTTTAATCAGTTAACTAATTAAAAAGAACTCTCATTTCGTATTTCGGATTTTGGAAAAGAAGGGTAAGCACCTATTAAATGGTCATGCCAAATCAATCCAAAATCCAATGAAGAGCTATGAATGAGGAGATGAGATGTCTGGTACCGTTGGTATTGATGTAGGCGGAACGTTTACTGATTTGTATTTTTCGGGAAGCGCAAATAAACCCCATCGAATTTTAAAAGTTCCTACAACGCCGCAAGATCCGTCGATCGGATTGCTTGATTCCCTCAAAGCGGCGGGACTATCTCCCGATGAGCTCGATGCAATTTTGCATGGAACAACCATCGCCACCAACGCGGTGATTGAAAGAAAAGGTGCGAGGTGTGCACTGATCACGACGCATGGTTTTCGCGATGTGTTGGAGCTGGGTCGTCGCGATCGACCGCAAATGTATGGTCTTGCAGGAACGCACGAACCTTTGGTGCCGCGTGATTTGCGATTTGAAGTCAAAGAGCGTTTAGATTATGAAGGCAAGGTCATCACACCCTTGGACGTAGAGGGATTGAAAAAAATTGCAGCCGAGCTTCAAAATAGAAATGTAGAGTCGGTTGTGATTGCATTCATGCATGCATACGCCAACACCAGTCACGAAGATCAAGCCAAAGAAATTCTTGCAAAAATAAATCCTGTTTGGGAGTTGGTGACGGCCACTTCTGTGGTGCGTGAATACTATGAGTTTGAAAGAACGAGTACGGCTGTTGTGCAAGGTTATTTGCAACCGCTGGTTGCAAAGTATGCAAAAAATTTAGCCAAACAACTTCAAGGTTGGGGATTCGATCGTGAAGTCGCGATCATGCAATCCAACGGTGGCGTTGCACCTTTGCGCCAATTGGGTCAACGTTCGGCATACATTGTTCGCTCTGGCCCCGCTGCAGGTGTGACTGCAGCTGCTCGCATTGCAGCTGAGTCAGGATTTAGTCACATCATCACCGCCGATATGGGCGGTACAAGTTTTGATGTGGCCGTTGTGATCAACGGTGAACCAAAGGTTGCAGAACTCACCAATTTAGATTTTCGAATTCCATTGCGTTTACCGATGATTGATGTTCACACCATTGGTGCAGGTGGTGGAAGTATTGCGCATTTGGATCGTGGCGGTATGTTGCAAGTGGGGCCGCGCAGTGCGGGTGCAGTGCCTGGTCCTGTCGCTTATCGACGCGGTGGAACTGAGCCAACGGTGACTGACGCCAATGTCGTGTTGGGTCGCATCAGTCCTGTGAGCAAAATGAACGGTTCACCTTTGGGCTTGGATATTGAAGGAGCAAAAAACGCTGTTAAAAATTTGGGCAACAAACTAGGTTTGGGTATGGAGCAAACAGCCGAAGCGATTTTGGCCGTTGTGAATCAACGCATGGCAGGACGCATTCGCTTGATGTCGATTGAAAGAGGATTGGATCCACGTGATTTCGCCATGGTTGCTTTCGGTGGTGCAGGGCCATTGCATGGGGGTGCACTCATTCGAGAAGTGGGTGTCAATGCTATGTTGGTGCCTTTATATCCAGGTGTTTTGTGTGCCTTGGGTTGTGCGTATGCAGATTTGCGTTACGACATTTCGCAAACAATTGAAAAACGTTTGGATCAATTGGGTGGCGATGAGCTGTCAGTCGTGATGCAAAGACAAAGAGATCAAGCACAAACGCAAGTCAAAGAAAGTCAAGTGCCTGTTGATACGGTGTCCATCACGCATGCGGCCGACATGGCTTATCAAGGACAAATTCATTCTTTGCGCGTTAGCGTGGAGTCGAGTATGAACAATCAACAAATGGAAAAGGCATTTATTGATGCCTATCGTTCGCAGTTTGGTAATGTGTTGGCGTCTATTCCAGTTGTACTGGTTAATTTACGTACAGTGGCTGTAGGTAAAAGAACCAGTTTGGTTCAACCTGCAAACGCCAAACCACCCCAACAGGGTAAGCCAAAAATCACAAGTCATCGTCCTGTTTATTTTGGTCGTTGGTATGACACACCGATTTATATGCGCGATGATTTGAGTCCAGGCGCTGAGTTTGATGGTCCCGCCATCGTTGAGCAAAGCGATACAACAACCGTTGTCGAACCCGATATGAATTTGGTGATCGACGCTCATGGCAATATGTTAGTGAGGGTTAAATAATGGATCCAGTAACTTTAGCAGTGGTGCGTGGCAGTTTGGAGCAAATTGCCGATGAAATGGATTTGCAATTGATTCATGCAGCGATATCGCCCATCATTTCAGAAACCAATGATTGCGCCAATGGCATTTTTCATCCGCAAACGGGTGAAACGATTGCGCAAGGTCGTTATGGTTTGCCTGTGTTTTTGGCATACATGCAATTCACCGTTCAACACGTGATTGAGATGGCTAATCAACAAGGGGGATTCAAAGCAGGCGATATGTGGATATTGAACGATCCGTATATTGGAGGAAGTCATTTGCAAGACGTTCAATTGATTGCCCCCGTATTTGTGGACGGTCAATTATTTGCAGTCATGGCAACCACAGGCCATTGGATGGATATTGGTGGCAACGTTCCTGGTGGATGGGCGCCTAAAGCGACAGAAATACATCAAGAAGGAATTGTGATTCCTCCTGTTAAATTGTATGAAGAAGGAAAACTAAATGAAGCGTTGGTAGCCATGTTCAAAGCCAACGTGCGCTTGCCAAAAGAAATTGCGGGTGACTTGGCTGCGATGTCCAATGTGTTCACTGTGGGTACACGCGGTATTGAGGCATTGGTGAAGCGTTATGGTCGTGAAGTTTTGGGGCAATGCTTGAATGAAATGATTTTGTATTCAGAGCGTCAAATGCGCTCTTACATTGCCGAAATTCCAGATGGAACTTATAGCATCGAAGATCACTTCGACAATGACGGTATCACCGACACACCGATACCGATTAAGTTATCGATCACCGTCAAAGGTGATGAAATGCATTTTGACTTTACAGGAACGGGGCCGCGCGCAACTGGGCCATTAAACATGTCGCGCAACACAACGCTGTCATCGTGTTATGTGGCAATAAAGCATATTTTTCCTGATGTGCCTGTCAATGGTGGAACGTTTCGACCGATTAAATTTACATTGCCACGCAATACTGTTTTATCGGCTGAATATCCTGCGCCTGTGGGTGGTTATCTTGAAGGTGTGGGTCGCGCGATTGATACTGTGTTTGGCGTATTGGCGCAAGTTATTCCAGATAAAGCACCCGCGGCATTTTTTGGAACAACAGGCGTTGTCACTGTGAGTGGCACACATCCCAAATCCAATAATTATTATGTGGGTGTGTTTCCATACCCCGGTGGCTATGGTGGATCAAAAGCCAGCGATGGTTTGATCAATGGCACTCCACCACAATCCATGGCTAATTTCATGTCATTAGAAATGTCTGAACATCGTTTTCCCTTGCGCTTTGATTATTACAAAATCAGAGAAGACTCGGGTGGTGCTGGTTGGCACCGTGGTGGATGTGGAACAGCATATGGATTTACGGTATGGGGCGAATGCCTTGTTTCTGTCTTGGGGGATCGCGTAGATTATGCGCCCTTTGGTGTTGCAGGTGGATCTGACGCTTTGGCCAACGATGTGGAGTTTGTTACCGATGGTCAAGCATGGCGTCCAGAATTTAGAAGCAAAAAAGAAAAGCAACCCATGAAGGCGGGCGATAGTATTCGCGCCTATTCACCCGGCGGTGGTGGTTTTGGACATGCAAAAGAAAGAGATTTGGATGCGGTTGAACGCGATTTAAATTTGGGCTATATCAGTCCACAAGTTGCACAAGATCGATACGGTGTTGTCATCGAACAAACCATTGCGTGTGAAGTAGGCACACCGCGATACAAATTAGATCACCCAGCATCTGTTGAAAAACGCAAATCCAAAAAATAAATTGATACAGGAGTAATGAATCATGCACGACAGTACAGGAAGTTGGGAGTTGCCCGAAGAGTTGAAGATGTTGCGAGAAACCGTGCGACGTTTCATGGAGCAAGAAGTTAAGCCTATTGAAGATACATTGCCGCACGATGCTTATACCCCCGAGCCTGCGCAATTGGCCTCCTTGCAAAAAAAAGCCAGAGATTTGGGTTTGTGGTGTTTTGAAACACCTGCAGAGCATGGTGGTGCAGGTCTTAATCTATTAGGTCAATGCGTTGTTGCCGAAGAAACTTCCAAATGTCGAATGGGAGCATATATCGCTGGATGTGGTGCATTTGGTTTTGATCCACCCAATGTCATTTGGAAAGGCAGTGAATACCAAATTCGCGAATACGGTCATCGCAATGTGCAATCAGGTGATAAAGCATTTGTTGCAATCAGTGAATCAAGCGGTGGATCAGATCCTGCGCGCGCAATTGCAACGCGTGCGGAGAGAAAAGGTGATCGCTATATTTTGAATGGCACCAAGATTTGGATATCGGGTGCAGGTCAAGCCAACTGGGGCATTGCATTTGCTAAAACAGGTGAAGATCGCGGACGCAATGCCATCACCAGCTTTATTATTCGTAAAGACAGGCCTGGTATCAAACTTCAACCCATACCGGTGATTCGTTCTTATTTCCCCTACGAAGTGCATTTGGAAAACTATGAAGCACCGATGGAAGATCGATTGGGTGAAGAAGGTCAGGGTTTTGCACTTGCAGAAGATTGGTTGGTGCACGGTCGCGTACCTTATGCGGCCGCCACCATTGGTATTGCACAAGCATCGTTGGAGTTGGCCAAAGACTGGGCGCGTCAAAGAAAAACTTTTGGCAGCCATTTGGCCGATAAACAAGCCATTCAATGGATGATTGCAGATTCTGAAGTGGAATTGCGCGCTGCTCGTTTGTTGGTTTATCAAGCAGCGTGGAATGCAGACTTGGGTCGTGACATCAAAATTGATGCGTCGGTTGCTAAGTTGTATGGCACCGAAGTATCGGGTCGTGTGGTGGATCGATGCATTCAAATTTTTGGAGGCTTGGGCGTTGCACAAGAAATGCCGCTTGAGCGTTGGTATCGCGAAATGCGCATCAAACGCATTGGTGAAGGTCCATCAGAAGTGCATCGCATGGTCATTGCGCGTGATGCATTGGGTTCTAGACGCAACCAAGGATAAATCATGGCTATCGATTTCACTGTATCGAACGAAGGCATTGCGCTGATCACGATCAATCGACCTGAACGATTGAACGCAATGGATAACGAACACTATCAAGCCCTATCTAAAGCTTGGACTCAAGTGCGTGACGATAACAACATTCGTGTGGCGATCGTCACGGGTGCGGGTGAAAAGTCATTCACGACAGGCGCAGACATCAAAAGTTTTTTAACCAAGTCCTCACCAATGAATGAGACATGGCTCACGCAAGCCGACCCTTTGCTTAATCGAGGATTGGAAGTGTGGAAGCCGATCATCTCTGCGATCAATGGTTATTGTTTGGGTGGTGGAATGACATTGATGATGGCCACCGACATTCGAGTTGCTGCATCGCATGCCACATTTGGTTTGACTGAAGTCAAACGCGGTGTCTTTGCTGCTAATGGCGGTACTCAACGCATCTTGAGTCAAGTGCCTTATGCGATTGCGATGGAGATGATGTTGATTGGAGACGCAATTGACGCAGAAACGGCATTACGTTGGGGTTTGATCAATCGCATTGTTCCTGCCGATCAATTGATGACTGCTGCTTATGAATACGCAAAAAAATTAGCAGCGAATGCGCCGTTGGCTGTTCAAGCGGCCAAGGAGCTCATCATCAAAAGTCGCGATCTCGATCTCAATACAGGACTGCGCATGGAGAAGATGTCGCATCGTCTGTTGCAATTCACAGAAGACGCGGTTGAAGGACCGGCTGCCTTTGCTGCAAAACGTCCACCTGAATTCAAAGGGCAATGAAATGAGTCGTCCACTTCCTCTGCAAGGTATCACGGTTGTTGATTTGGGTCAGATATACAACGGTCCGTATTGCACTTTTATGCTGGCAATGGCGGGTGCACGCGTGATCAAAATCGAATCCAAAGGCGGCGAGCATTTGCGCAGACGTAGTGTAGTGGGCGGTGCAGCATTGCCCTTTGCGATGCTCAATTCGAATAAAATATTTGCCACACTCAATTTAAAAAGTGCTCGTGGTGTTGAGTTGCTTAAAACCATGGTCAAGCGTGCGGATGTGGTGATTGAAAATTTTGCACCGGGTGCCATGGATCGATTGGGTGTGGGCTATGAAGCCCTCCATCAAGTCAATCCCAAAATCATTTATGGCGCAGGTTCGGGTTATGGTCGCACAGGGCCGAATAAAAATTATCCTGCGATGGATTTAACCGTTCAAGCGATGGCGGGCATTATGAGTATCACTGGGTTTGCAGATCGCCCACCTGTTAAAGCAGGTCCTGCTTTGTGTGACTTTTTTGGTGGAACTCATTTGTATGCAGGTGTGATGACCGCATTGTTTGAAAGAGAACGCACGGGTCAAGGTCGATTGGTTGAAGTATCCATGCAAGAAGCAGTGTATGCTTCTCTCAGTTCAAACTTAGGCTTGCATTATGGTTCGGGTGGGCAAGCGCCAGAGCGAACAGGGAATCGCCACGGTGGATTGGCTGAATCGCCTTACAACGTTTATCCAACAACTGATGGTCATATAGCCATTATTTGTGTGGGCGAGAGTCATTGGAAATCATTATTGAGTGTCATGAATCGAAAAGATTTATTAGAAGACACCAGATACACCACGTTGAAAGCGCGTGTTGAACACATGGACGAGATTGATGATTTGGTGAGTCACTTCTCGTCGCAATACAACAAACAGGATTTATTTGAATTGTTGATGATAAACAATGTGCCTTGTGCGCCAGTGCGCAATGTTGACGAAGTGGTGAACGATAAACACATGCACGAGCGTCGTGCTTTGGAGTGGGTGGATCATCCCATGTACGGTCGTGTGTGTTTGATGAATTCGCCTTTGCGTTTTCAAGATTCAGATTTGTTACCTATTAAACCCAGCGGTGAACTCGGGCGTGACAACCAAGAGGTGTATGGGCAATGGCTGGGTTTGTCGGACAAAGAGTTACAACAGCTTATTCAAGAAGAGGTGATTTGATGCGAGGCAAAGTCGTTATTGCTGGAATTGGTCATACGGCCTATGGCAAATTACCAGGACGCAACAACCTATCGTTAAACATTGAAGCGGTTAGAAACGCTTTAAAAGACGCGGGCGTGAGTAAAGACCAAGTCGACGGACTCTTGGTTAAATGTCCCACTTCAAGTTTTGAAATGATGTATGGACAAAAGTTGGCTGAGGCCATGGGCATGGTTCCTCGTATTGGTGGTGTATGGGATCAAGGTGGAGCAGCCAGTGCCAGCATGATTGGTTATGCGTCCATGGCCATTGAAGCGGATCAATGTGACATTGCAGTCATTGCGCTTGCTGACAATCCTAAAACAGGTTCGCGTAATGCGTATGAAAAAGCATGGGGCGACGATGGTATGTATGGTTGGTTTGGAACGCCTGCGGGTTACGCCATGATTGCAAGGCGGCACATGCAACAGTTTGGAACCACCGCTAAGCATCTGGGTGCGATTGCAGTCTCTTGTCGCAAACATGGTGCTGCCAATCCCAATGCGCAATTACAAATGCCATTGAGCTTGGATCAATACATGGAATCCAAATTAATTGCATCTCCTTTGCGTCGCGATGATTGTTGTTTGGTCTCCGATGGTGCTGCTGCCATTGTGTTGATGAGTGAAAAACGCGCCAAGCAAATGCAAGTGAATCATGCCGTTCCTATATTAGGATTTGGTCAAGGACAAACATCAGTGGATGTGGCTTTGCGTCCCGATCTCACCACCACGGCTGCCAAAATTTCGGGTGCAACCGCTTTTCAAATGGCGGGGTTAACGCCTAAAGATATTGATGTTGGCCAGTTTTACGATTGCTTCAGTATTGCTCCACTGATGACCATTGAAGACTATGGATTTTGCAAAAAAGGCGATGGCGGTCATTTCGTATCAGGTGGGTGTATTGAATTAGGTGGTGATTTACCCATCAATACATCGGGTGGCTTGCTATCTGAAACAGGAATGCCAGGCATGCAATTGATTGTTGAAGGTGTGCGACAAATGCGTGGGCAATCAACATCACAAGTTCGCAATGCAAAAACTTGTATTGTGAGTAATCAAGGCGGCATCATGCACACGCATTCAACCGTGATCTTGGGTCAATCCCTGTGAGTACAATCGTGACAACCGAAACATTACCGCATCCCGAACTCACCGACACCAACAAACCTTTTTGGGAGGGGCTAAAAAAAGGTGTTTTGTCATATCAGCACTGCAAAGTTTGCAATCACTCTTGGTTGCCTGCGCGTAGTGAATGCCCGAATTGTTTAGAAGTCGATTGGAAGTGGACGCCTGCAACTGGTCGTGCAAGATTGATCAGTTGGGTGGTGTACCACGTGGCCTATCACCCCGCTGTTGCGAAAAAATTACCATACAACGTCGCTGTTGTTGAGTTAGACGAAGGTGCTCGATTGATCACCAATATCACGGGCGTTCAAGACATGGAGTCTCTACGCATCGAACAAGCATTGGTGCTGAGTATTGAAGAAGAAGACGGTTGGTCTTTGCCACGGTTCAAAGTGGTTTCTTAATAATTGAAAGAAAAATATGCGCCCACTTCAAAAAATTTCTTGCCTGCTACTGATTTTAGTTTTCAGTACGTTTTGTATTGCGCAATCTTCTTTTCCTAGTCGAGCGATTCGAATTGTTGTGCCGACATCACCTGGTAGTGGATCAGACACAACGGCGCGATTTTTTGGTGAGCAATTGGCGCAAGCCTTGGGCACCAGCGTTGTGATTGATAACAAGCCTGGAGCCAACGGCATTATTGCGGCCATGGCTGTTAAGCAAGCCCCTGCCGATGGACACACATTGTTTTTAGCAACCAATACACACTTGGCTGTAAATCCTGTTGTTGTCAAAGATTTGCCCTATGATCCAATCAAAGATTTCAAACCTGTTTCTGGTTTGGCCAGGGGCATGATGATTTTTGTGACCAACCCACAATCCAAAATCAACACCGTACAAGATTTAGTCAAATCTGCGAAGGACTCCGCCAGTGGACTGAATGTAGGAACTTATACATCGGGGTTTCATTTGTCAGCCGAATGGTTTGCGAGCGAAGCATCTGCAAAATTTGTGAATGTGCCTTACAAAGGTGCGCCAGAAGTATTCATGGGCCTGCTAGGTGGTCAACTTGATTGGGGTTTGAGTGATTTGATCGCAGCAATGCCTCAAGTTAAATCTGGAAAACTCAAAGCATTGGCAGTATCGGGTATTTCAAGACACTCAGATTATCCAGACATTCCCACATTAAAAGAATTGGGTTATTCCAATTATGTGAACTACACATGGACGACCTTGTACATGCGAATAGAAACCCCTGATGCGGTTTCTCAAAAATTAATCGATACGATTCAGAAAATTTTGACAACGCCTGCGGCCAAAGAATTCATTCGATCAATTGGTTCTGATGCCATGGCATTGGCACCCAATGAGATGCGACAGTTTCAACAAGCCGAGACCGACCGATTTAAAAAAATCGCTGACGGTGCAGGTATCAAACCTCAATAAACAGATTTTTATATTTTGGATTTCATTATGAGTGAAAACTGGTCTGGCTGTTCTGCGGTGGTAACGGGCGGTGCACGCGGGCAAGGCGCTTCGGTTGCAGGCATGTTGGCCCAAGCAGGTGCGCATGTGTATGTGATGGATTATTTTGGGGACAGTAAACGCGATTTTTCTGAACTCAAACAAACATGCGCGTCATATTTGGGACAATTGACTTGTCTTGAATTGGATGTTGCTCAGGAATCATCATGGCAGCAAGTAGCCAATCAAATCAAAAAAGATGGCTCGCCATTAAAAGCATTGGTGAACAATGCAGGCATCACAGGCGCACGCAACACGGTCACAAAAACACCGCTCAAAGATTGGAATCGAATCATTGATGTGAATTTAACGGGTGCTTTTTTGGGTATTCAAATGTTAGCGCCGATGATGATTGCAACAGGTTCCATTGTGAATATTTCATCCACCGTAGGTATGACGGGCTATTACTCTGCAGCCTATTCCACCACCAAGTGGGCATTGCGTGGACTCACCAAAAGTGCAGCGATGGAATTGGCACCCAAGGGTATTCGAGTCAATTGCATTTGCCCTGGTGTGGTCGATACCGAGATGATCCGCAATTTTCCTGCGCTCGTTAAAGCATTAGAAAAAATAGTGCCCATGCAAGCGATGGCACAACCCGAGCAGATTGCACAAGTGATGTTTTTTTTGTTGAGTCAACAGGCAAACTACATCACGGGAGCGGATATTCCTGTCGACGGTGGCGTCACGGGTGGCGGAATTTTTTGGCCAGTTGGTCGAGAAATAGGGGCGTTGTAAATGCAACAGCACATAAAGAGTTTTTTTAAAAGGAGACAACTATGAAATTGAATCGTCGAATTGCAAGCGTTGCTTTGCTTGGAGCTTTGTCTTTGGCATCTGCAACGGTTTTTGCACAACAAACCATCAAAATTGGTGCTATTAATCCGTACAGTGGTCCTATGGCCTTGTATGGTACTGAAGTTACTCGCGGCTATGAATTGGCCGTTGACTTTATCAATGCCAAAGGTGGCGTATTAGGCAAAAAAATTGAATTGATCAAAGGTGACGCCACCAACGCTCAACAAGGCATTGCAACCGTTGAACAACTGGCAACCAAAGATAAGGTTGATTTGTTTATGGGTACCTACATCAGTGGAATTTCTCTCACTGCATCTGATACTGCTGCTCGCTACAACAAACTGTATTGGGAAACCAATGCGGTTGCTCAAAATTTAATTGAGCGTGGTTTGCCCAACTTTATTCGCACAGGGCCTGATGGTGGGGCATTTGCAAATACATCGGTTGCTGTTGTGAAAGATTTGGTCGCCCCTGCAATCAAAAAAGATCTCAAAGACATCAAAGTTTGGATTGAATCAGAAGATTCAATTTATGGATCGGCTATCGCCACAATGCAAAAAGCTCAACTTGAGGCCATGGGCGTTAAAGTGGTCGGCGTAGGTGCACACTCAGCACGCACCATTGATTTGAACGACACGGTATTGCGTGCCAAACAAGCGGCGCCTGATGTGTTGATTCAAACCGGTTATGTGCCTGATGGAAATTTGTTACTCAAAACTTCACGCGATCAAGGGTTCAAACCTGCGGCCATGATTTTTGTAGGAACAGGCGATACGCCAGAAACGCTGGAAGCTTTAGGGGCTGATTACCTCGAAGGTATTTTGGTGGTGGGATATCCCAAATACGAT
>RFYV01000077.1 GCA_009921265.1 Betaproteobacteria bacterium
CCAGATGCTGCTTGAATAATATCGTCATACGCGGGGCGTCCTGCATACAAACCATCGTCACCATATCCAGCGACATGACAGTAAATCAATCGTTGATGTTGCTGCGACAAACTGGCATAGTCCAACCCTAAACGATTCGCAGCAGGTGTACGCATGCTGTGCAACAAAACATCGGTTTTAGAAGCCAAGCTTTGTAAAATTTCTTTACCCTCGGTCATTTTTAAATCAACAACGATGCTTCGTTTATTGCGATTGCTAGTTAAAAAAAACGAGCCCATGCGAGGAGATCGACGAGGACCAATCGAACGCGTAAGGTCACCTTCAGGCGGTTCCAACTTAATCACGTCGGCGCCCATATCGCCTAAGTATTGGCCAGCGAGTGGGCCAAATATCATGGACGCAATTTCTAAAACACGAATCCCCTCTAAAGGTCTGGGTAAAGACATGATTGATTACAAAATGGCAACAGGCGACAAGGGACTGCCGGTTGCCCCCACAATCGGCAGCGCACTGGCAACAAACATAAACACCATGCGTTGACTCTCAACCAATGGGTCGAGCATCATGCCTTCCAGCAATGGAATGCCATAGTCACGAATCAATCGTTGATGCACAGGAAAAATCGTGCCTTCAGGAAATGGCAGTTGTTCAACTGCAAAATTATCTGCACCCACAATCGCTACTTTTTTTTCTGCGAGCCAGAGTGCTGCAGCAACGTTGATACCCGGTTCGCTATCAAAATCAACTGCCTTGACATTTTTTTGTGATTCGAGCCATCCTGTTCGAATGATGATGGCGTCACCTTGCTGAGGTATGGTGTTGGCTTGATGACAAGCATCTTGCAAATCTTTTTCGGAAACAGTTTCACCCGGATTTAAACAACGCCCTTTGAGTTTGACCATATCTAATAAAACACCGCGCGTCACAATCGGCGGCATTTTTTCAATACCTAAATTTTTTGCACCACGCATGCTTCGAATGTTGTTACCCAAATAACCGTTATAAAGTTTGTCGTCATACCATGCGTGACACAATGCATCGATGTGTGTTCCGATATGCAAGGGCATCATCACCGCATCGTCTGCAAACTGAAATCCACCCGCTTTGCGCTGTCCTGCGGCATAGTCGCCACCATCTCGCGTCATGAAGTGTTGAAGCCCACACCTTGCATGAGGCACAGGTGTGCTGGGGCTGAGTAATTGCGTCAATCGCAAAACCTCACCCGTCTGCACCAATGCAGCTGCATGTTTGACTTGATCAGGTCCGATATAATTGAGAGCACCCTTTTCATCGTCTGCGCCCCATTGTCCCCATGCCTCTTGGCTCATTTTTTACCTCAAATCAATTTGCGAGCAGCAACAAAGTCAAAAATCAATTCCTTTTGGAAATATTTATACCAATCGGATTTGACATATTCTATTTGGTATTGATAAAATACTGGTGAGTAATATTGCCTAGTATAAACCCTTGGTGATTACTTGTGTAGACATTCAAAAGGCAAATGGTCAATTGATCGTTTGATTTTTTTTCGCAATTAGGAAATAACTATGGTGCAGTTTTCTTTTTTGAAGTCACGTTTGATTCCAATGGTCTTGTGTGGTGTTGCTGTTTTATTGACTAGCTTGACACATGCGCAAACATATCCCACCAAGCCCATTCGTGTTATTGTGAATTCAGCACCCGGTGGTCTCACCGATGTATTGGCACGATTGATTGGCAACAAAATGGGGCAATCCATGGGGCAATCTTTTGTCGTTGATAACAAACCAGGTGGTGGTGGCTTGATTGGTGCCGAGTTGGTATCGAAAGCAGAAGCAGATGGATACACGATAGGTATTGTTGCCAGTGCCATCACTGCAGCACCCGCCATGATCAACGGATCCACTTTCGATGCATCCAAAGATATCAGTCATGTGGCTTTGCTGATTTCAACACCCTTGGTCATGGTGACCAGTATCAACTCACCCTATCAAACGGCTGCACAGTTTGTGAACGAAGCAAAAGCCAAACCGGGAGCGTTTTCAATAGCATCGGGTGGCAACGGCACGATGACGCATTTACTTGCAGAGCAATTGCAAGTACACGCAGGCATCAAACTCATCCATGTTCCCTACAAGGGCGGTGGCCCAGCACTCAATGATGTATTGGCAGGGCACGTCCCCGTGTTTTTTGACACGCTCAATACAAGCACTAAGTTGATTCAAGATGGCAAACTGCGTGCGCTCGCCATTGCAAGCCCCAAACGCAACCCTGCCATTCCTAATGTGCCGACCATTGCAGAAGCCGGCTTTCCTAATGTGCAAGGTATTTCTTGGTTTGCCATCATTGCGCCACCCAACATGCCCAAAGACATATTAAATAAACTCAACGAAGAAGCCAACAAAGCATTGGCTGCAACGGATATCAAAGAACGCATTGTTGGTTTGGGTGGCAACGTCGAAGGTGGACCGACAACCGTACTCACCGACCTCATTAAAAGTGAAATTCCCCGCTGGACCAAGTTGGTTAAGGATCGCGGAATCACCATGTGATACCTGCTGATATGCAGGGTCAACCGCTCGCTAACTGGCCGCTCGATCAATTGTGCGTTCATCGCGTATGGGCGCACCATGTATTAGCGCAGCCCGAAAAAATATTTCTCACCGAATTATCAACGGGCCGACAATGGACATACCAAAGCTTTGACGCATGGACGAATCAAATCGCCAATGCATTACAAACTTGCCGTGTGAAACATGGCTCGCATGTGGGCATTTGGATGGACAACAGCGCTGAGCATTGGGCTATCTTTATTGCCATTGCAAAATTGGGCGCAGTAGCCGTCCCTATTAATACGGCGGCTCGTGGACAGCTACTGCAATATTATTTAAGTCACGCCGATATTGAAACGCTCATCATCGATGAAGAAAAAATCCGATGGCTCAAACCCATTGCGAATGATTTACCCAAGCTTCAAAGTCTCTTGAAAATAGGCAATCAAATTATTACCGACATCGATTTCAATTCGATCGATGTGGTTAATTTTTTATCGATCACTGACACATCATCAACTCAATTGATCGTTGAAAATGTAGCTTGTCATGACTTGTTGATCCTTAGTTATACGTCTGGCACCACAGGCCCATCCAAAGCAAGTATGCTGTCACAAGCGGCTGCTCTGAGCTACGCCACAGGTGGCCTGCAAGCGCATGGGTTTTTAGCCAGCGATGTTGTTTATGTGTGTTTGCCTTTGTTTCACAACAACGCGTTGCTCACTGGCAGTCTCACCGCGTTGATGACGGGAAGCTCGATTGCCTTGGCCACACGTTTTTCAGTTTCTGGTTTTTGGCGCGAAATTCGTCAATCGGGGGCAACCGTCACTAATTTATTAGGCGCAATGTCATCTTTGCTTTGGGCAACACCCGCCCAAGCAGATGATGCAAGCAACACCTTGCGTTTAATTAGTATGTCGCCTATCGTCAGTTTTGTGAACGAGTTTGAAAAACGATTTGATGTTTGCGTTGTCAGCAATTATGGTCTTTCAGATTTTGCAACAGTTTTGTCACTGACCAAAGATGCACCCATTGAAAAAAGAAAATCCATTGGCAAGCCTCGCTCGTACTACCAAGCGCAAGTGGTTGACGATAATGATATGGAATGCGCCAATGGCGTTGTAGGCGAATTGGTACTCAGAAGCTTAGAGCCATGGCGCGCCGCCACGAGCTATTACAAAATGCCAGAAGAAACCACACGCGCAAATCGCAATCAATGGTTTCATACGGGTGACCGAGCATACGCAGACAGCGACGGCTATTATTGGTTTGTCGATCGCAAAAAAGATTGCATTCGGCGACGCGGTGAAAACATCTCTGCATTTGAAGTTGAGCAAATTATTCTTTCGCATACGTGCATTGCGCAAGTAGCGGTTTTTCCTGTATCCATGGCAGAGGGTGACGAAGAAGTCGGTGCGGCCATTGTGTGGCGAGAAAATCAACCTTCGACAGAGCTTGAGTTGATTCAATTTTGTGCGCAGCAAATGGCCTATTACATGGTTCCGCGATTCGTCAAGGTGATGGATGAACTCCCAGTGACCATCAATCAAAAAATAGAAAAGTACAAAATCAAGCAAAGGTTTGAGGCCGACACCAACAGTCTATGGGATACCACCCAGCACCTGCAAATCAAGCGTGACACGATTGCCTTATTGCCTTAACATAGAGCAATAAAAAAATTCGATAAATCGAAAAATCAAGCGGAGAAACATCTCATGATTACTCAACAAAGTTTAAGTCACGCACGGCCTCAACAACGTCATGTCGTCAAACCTAAATTTGAGGGGGTTATTACCGACTTGATCTATCACGACGATGCGTCCCCCCTACCCAGACCGCAGTCGTTCCTGGTTGAACAAGACCCCAATTGGGTGTTGCAAACGCACTTTCATCAAGAGCATCAATTCCAAGTGTTTGTTGCTGGATCGGGCACCATCGGAAAAAATCCACTCTCCAAATTAGCAGTTCACTATGCGTCGCCTCATTCAGCCTACGGCCCACTCATTGCCAGCAACGAAGGTATTTCTTACTTTACATTGCGCGCTGTGGGCGATGTTGGCGCTTGGTACATCCCAGATTCACGCGAACAACTATTAACGCGTTTACCCAAACAGCAAGAACATGGTGCACCATCAACCATCGTGAGTAGTGATGAACTTTTAAAATTAAAATCTGTAGTGCAAGAAGAACTCATTGCACTCAATGAACAAGGCCTTGGCGCATGGATGATGCGCTTGCCCCCGCGTTACAAGGCGCCTGCACCCTCATTTGCCGAGCAAGGTGGTGGAAGGTTTTATGTCATCACTTTGGGATCGATGATTTCTAAAGGCGAAGAAATGGACGGGCTTGCAACCGTATTTGCAACGCCAGATGAAAAAATAGAAATACAAGCGGGCGACAAAGGTTTAGAAGTATTGGTATTGCAATACCCACAAGCGGCACAGCATTCCTTTATAGAAGCCATGGCCGCTGGCAAAGTTTAATTAGACAGTTGCTATTCGGCTTTTGCACCCGATAAGCGAACCACTTCGCTCATCTTTTTTCGTTCATTCGCAACAAATGCACTGGTTTGAGCGGGTGTTGTCGATGTAATTTTTGCACCCGCATCCAAAAATCTTTTTTGTATCGCTGGATCAGCTGCAACTTCGGACATTGCCTTTGAAACTTTTTCTGCGATTGCAGGAGGCGTTCCTGCAGGCATCACAAACGCACCCCACGATGTAATCACAAAATCAGGCATGCCAGCTTCAGCCATGGTTGGAATATCGGGCAAACGGGGCCATCTCTCGGGACAAGTGGTTGCCAATCCACGCACTTGGCCTGATGCTAAAAAGCTTGCATAACTGGCGATATTGTCGATCGATACATCGAGCTCACCCGACAACAACAAAGCAACCGTTTGCGGCCCCCCACGCGTTGGAATGTGCGTGGTCGGGATGCCTGTTCGAATATGAAACAACTCACCCGCCAAATGCGGTGTGGTGCCCACACCCGATGAACCAAAACTGATTCCTTTGGGTTTTGCTTTGGACCATTCAATGAATTCTTTTAATGTTTTAGATGGATTGTGTTGAGCCGACACCATCACCACATTGCAATTAGCCCAAAACGTAGAAACATACGTCATTCCTTCTGGCTCATAAGGCAATTGCTTGAATAAATATTGATTGACTGACAAAGTACCAATGGTTGCAGAAGTGATGGTGTAACCATCAGGCGGCGCTTTCGCGCCTGCTTCCATGCCAATATTGCCAGCTGAGCCCGTTTTGTTTTCAACAACAAAAGGTTTGCCCAATTTTTGTTGCAATTGATCCGACATGATTCGCGTTAATGTGTCAGACGCGCCACCTGCAGGAAAAGGATTAATGACCTTGACTGAACGCTCGGGCCAATTGTTGGCTTGCGCCATGGCACCACTTGAAAACACCAACAAGCTTGCACCAGCGATGCACGATATCGGTTGAATGATTTTTTCAATTGAAATTACAAATGATGCCATTGGGTTCTTTCTGAAAATTAACTAAACCTGATTATTCGAAAATACGAAATTATTTTCATATCTCAGAAACTATAAATCGTTTTTATGTTTTTGAGAAGAGGGGTTTCATTGAAATAGTTAAATAATTAAAAATCGCACATAACCGTGTGTTTATTTTTTAATTTTGTATTTTAATTTTTGCGATCCGACGGGTGCGTTAAGTACATCAATGGTCATCGAAGGCTTGTACTGAGATAAAACCAAATCACACATATGGTCTAAATGAAGACGCCAAAATTGCTCTGCGGCAACGGCCTTGCCTTTTCGCATCATCGAAAGAACTTTTTCGCGACTGCGAATACTTTCAAGTCGGAGTTGGTGGACGCTTGCTTTAGAAATCGTACTAGCGGTTACGTGTTCGTGCTGCTTTCGAATAATCTCAGAAATAAGAGATGCGAGCAAATGCAAGGTTTGATTGCCACAGTGCTTAGTGATTAAAAATGAAAACTCAGCGCTTAAGTCTGCATACTTCAGTAAATTATTTTGTGCGGCCTCACGGGCCGCGTCAATGTTGTTTTGCAGCTCCGTCCAAGCGATGGGCGATTTGATACTGGCCAACAAACCTGCCGCTGGCGGCTCAATCACAGTGCGAGCCAACCAGATATCGTGAAGCGTCGTTCCTTTGATTTGCAAATAAACACCCACTTGGCGCGTAGCCGCATTCAAATCAATGGAGATCACGCGTGCGCCCCCATATTTGCCTCGACTGATGGTGATCAAGGATTCGGATTCCAGAATTCGTAAGGCTTCACGCAAAGTAGGTCGTGATATTTCAAACTCAGTTTGCAGCACATTTTCGGGATGTAGTTTGTCGCCGGGCTTGAGTTTGCCTATGACAATTTGTTGCCTCAACTGAGAAGCAATGAATTCTGCGGCCTTCATCTGTTTAGGTTTGATGGCGCTTGATTTTTTAACCGGTGAGGTCATGATGAAATATGAAATCGAATGAGGAATCAGTTTAACTGAGCGATTGGAAACAGTCACGCAATTAACTTCCCTATTTTTTTAAATAGTTATACAATTAGAAATCTGATCATTAGTCGCCCTATGAATACCCAACCCGATCCCAGCAAGTCCCAAGCACTCCCAGCCCTCCAAGGATTAAGGGTGATAGAGATCGGCACTTTTTTATCTGCTCCATTTGCTGCAACGCTATTGGCAGACTTTGGCGCCGATGTTCTCAAAATTGAATTACCCAAAGAAGGTGACCCCATGCGGACCTTGGGCACTTTTCCACCCGAAGGTGATTCGGGTTATTGGTGGTCATCGATTGCGCGCAACAAACGCTCTGTCTCATTAGATATTCGAAAACCCGAAGGCTTAGAAATTTTAGGTCAACTGATTCAAAGCGCAGATTTTTTAATTGAAAACTTTCGTCCAGGAACGCTCGCAAGATGGGGCATCACTACCGAATGGCTCAAGGATAAAAAACCGGAGTTAATCGTCGTGCACATCAGTGGCTATGGACAAGATGGCCCATGGCGTGATGTGCCCGGTTTTGATCGCAATGCACAGGCATTCTCAGGTTTGGCATATGTCACAGGCGAAAAAGAATCGGCCCCTCAACAAGCGGGCTTGCCTGTTTGTGATTTCAATGCAGGACTTTGGGCGGCATTTGGTGCAGTGACTGCAATGCTTGGCAAAGTTCGACATCACGAAACCGTCGGCAATGAAATTGATCTGGCTTTGTATGAAACCATGATTCCTTTTTTAAAAGACATGCCGATGCGATACCGACATCAAGGCATCGTCACCGAACGCACAGGCAATACACCCGACTATGTTTCACCCGGTGGTGCGTATTTAACAGGAAGTAATGAGTGGATTTTTATCAGTGGCACGGGCGATCGCGTATTTTTAAGACTCATGGTTGCCATAGGTCGAGACGATTTGGCACAAATGCCTATTTTTAAACTCAACAAAGATCGAGTCACTCACCGACCCGTGCTTGATGACGCCATTAATCAATGGTTACAGCAGAGAAATACCGACGAAGTTTTAAGGGTTTTTGAAGCGCACGATGTTCCAGCAGCCAAAATTCAAAGCATCGCCGATTTAATGAATCACCCACAAGTGATTGCACGCGGCAATTTTGTAGACGTACCCAATCACGATAGAGGCGACGTTTGTATTACAGCGCCTGTTCCGCGATTAGCGCGCAGGCCAGCAACGATTCGATGGGCTGGACAAGATTTGGGCGAATCGACGCAAGCGATTTTGCAAGGCGAGCTCAAACTCACAGACCATCAACTCTCTCAACTGCGTGATAGAGGTGTGATATGAATTGGCCACAAATTATTTATAGTGAAGAGGCCATGCGCGAAGTCTTTGGTATTGAGGACGTCAACATTCCCTTAGAAGACAAAGTTCGGTTAATCGAAGCCATTTCTGAAACAGGCATTCAAAGAATTTCAGTCGGAGCGTTTGTGAGTCCCAAGTTTGTACCGCAAATGGCATCATTCGAAAAATTACTCACCCGCTTTAACCCCAAAGAAGGCGTGAGTTACCTGACTTTTTTGCACAATCAAAAAGCAAAAAAAATGGCCGAACAATTTTCACCTCCCTTAACGATTGAAGAAGAACGTTGCACCCTCTTCATTGATATATGCGACATCCACCAACGTCGCAACGTCAACCGATCGATTCAACAAATCATGGATTCATGGCCCGACCATATTCAAGAGGCCAAAGACCGCGGCGCCAAAACAGCCAGTGTTGCCATTGCTTCTGTATGGGGTTCCAACTTTATGGGTGCATTTACGCAAGACTATCGCTTCTCCATGTTGTCACACGAAATTCAATTGATTGAATCGATGGGACTGAAAGTGCACGATATTGGTCTGCATGATTCACAAAGTTTTTGTCTGCCTCACCTGATGGAAGCCGACATCACTGAAATCAAACGCAGATGGCCTCACATCAAACATTTTCATTTGCACATGCACAATGCAAGAGGCATGGCCATGCCCTCCATTTATGCCGCACTCAAAAACATGGACGCAAGCGATACGGTTTTGATTGAAGGAACATTGGGTGGCATTGGTGGTGGTCAATACTGCGGCAATGGCGTTGCGTCAGGCATGGTGCCGACTGAAGATTTCATTCACATGCTTAACGGCATGGGAATTCCAACAGGTATTGATTTACAAAAAGTCATCGATTGTGTTTGGATGCTTGAAGAAATCATTGGCAGGCCCACAATGGGTCACGTCTCCAAGGCTGGTCCTCGCCCGATTGAAGCAGCTGCGTTTTATGACGCCAACTTACCTGCAATCGAAACGCTTAAAGCGGCAAAACATTTTCGACATGGCTCAAAGGCCTATGAAAACGAAACTTACTCACCTTGGAATAAACCCATCACTGGGCCCTATTTCAAAACTTCTGCTTTTTAATCACTCAAGGAAAATATCATGGATTTTGGATTCAGTGAAGATCAACAACTGATTCGTCAAACGGTTCGTACCTATGCAGAGGCAGAAATTTTGCCGCATTACCAACGTTGGGATCGCACGGGCGAATGGCTCACACAAGACTTCATAGACAAATTAGTCAACATGGGTTTGCTGCGTTTGCGTTTGCCAGAAAAATACGGTGGCCAAGGCTATTCGTTTGTTGATTGCGGCATTGTCTGTGAAGAGATTGGTCGCTGCGATCATCAAATTCGTTACATCATCTCTAATGCTATTCATTTGGGCGAAATGGCTTCTTCTATGCATCCCGATTTGCAAGAAGAATGGATTCCACGCATTGCCAAAGGTGAAATGATGTCCTTGGCTTTCACCGAACCCGGTGGTGGGGCGGATGCGGGCAACATCAGAACCAAGGCTGTCAAAGAAGGTGACTACTATATTTTGAACGGTGAAAAAACTAGTATCACATTCACAGGCGTTTCTAAAGTTGTTTTTGTTTCTGCACGAACAGGCGGTCCTGGTCCTCGTGGCTTGTCATTCTTTTTAGTTCCTACTGATACTCCAGGCGTCAAAACAACCAACTTTGAACGCATGGGTCAACGCCTTGATCGAGGCGGTAGTTTCTTTTTTGACGATGTCAAAATTCCTGCTCGCAACATGATTGGCAAAGAAAATGAAGGTTTCATTTGGGCGATGACTATTATTGGTTACAACCGCAATTTTGTTCCTTTGGCATGTATTGGTGCTGCACAAAAATCCATCGACGAAACAGTGGAGTATGTGAAGACGCGTCAAGTCATGGGTCGCTCGGTTTCTAAGTGGCAAGGTGTTGCCAACGAATTGGCAACTGAAGCTACCAAGTTAGAAGCAGCGCGCATGTTGTGTTATCGCGCTTTGTCTCTCAATGATCGAGGCTTGCGTCACGATGCAGAATCATCGATGGCCAAATGGTGGGGCGTCAAAGTCGCCAATGAGGCGCTCTACACATGTATGCGATTACACGGCCACTATGGTTGGGCCAAGGATTTGCCTTTCGAGCAACGCTTGCGCGACTGCTTGGGTATGGAGTCTGCTGATGGTCCACGTGAAGTTCACTTGGGCATCATTGCCCGCGATTTACTTGGCAAAGAGCACGCCCCCTTCTAACCCAAAAACAAATATGGGTCCACTTCATGGTTTGAAAGTTATTGAGCTCGCGGGCATTGGTCCGGGCCCAATGGCTGCCATGTTGTTGGCCGATATGGGTGCAACTGTCTTACGCGTTGATCGAAAAGTAGCTGCCAGCTTAGGAGTTCAGCGACCCCAAAAATATGATCTATTGTTGCGCAACCGTCGATCCATCGAAGTTGATTTAAAAGATTCTAAAGATTTAGAACTTGTTCATCAACTCATCAATGAGTCTGATATTTTGATTGAAGGATTTAGACCGGGAGTCACCGAACGTTTAGGTTTAGGCCCTGATGTTTGTTTAAAAAACAATCCAAAAATAATTTATGGACGCATCACGGGTTGGGGGCAAGAAGGACCATTGGCACAAACAGTTGGACACGACATCAACTACATCGCACTCACTGGCGCATTACACGCCACAGGTCGTACAGGTCAGGCCCCTGCAACCGCCATTAACTTAGTGGGGGACTTTGCAGGCGGCACCTTGTATTTGGTAATGGGGATTTTGGCGGCCTTGCATGAAGCCAAAACATCGGGCAAAGGTCAAGTGATCGACGCTGCAATGGTTGATGGCGTGGCGTCGTTGATGACGCAACCACACGGCAGTTATGCCGCAGGCATTATGAAGACACAACGCGGAACCAATCCCACAGACACAGGCGCACCGTTTTATGATGTGTATGAATGTTTGGATGGTTTGTATATTTCACTGGGTGCAGTTGAAACCAACTTTTATCAAGAAGTTTTAAATTTATTGCAACTCGAACATCTGCTACCCGATCAATGGAATCGAAACACTTGGCCAACAGCCAAACAACAAATTGCACACAAAATAAAAACAAAAACACGCAATCAGTGGTGTGATGTTTTCGAAGGCAAAGAGGCTTGCTTTGCACCCGTATTAGATTTGGACGAAGCGACACAACATCCGCACCTCAAATCCAGATCTACTTATATTGATATTGATGGTGTCACGCAACCTGCACCTGCGCCACGCTTTAGTCGCTCCAAGGCACCCACGCCGCAAGCGTTTAAACCATGGAATGCCGATGAGGCAAACGACATATTGGGCCCTTGGCTCAACGATGCTGTATTAAAAAGCGCAAAAAAATCAGGCCATATGGCCTGA
>RFYV01000078.1 GCA_009921265.1 Betaproteobacteria bacterium
TGTTTCTTAATTTTTTGGTGTTTGGACCCTGGAAAGATCCAGCGGGTTACAACTTTCCGCAAACCAAAACATTTGAATCTATTACGAACATCCCCAAGCTATGGCCAGGTTCTCGAGTCAATATTGGTTGGTTGTTGGCATTGCTCGGTGCGGTGGTGATGGGTTTGTTTTTATTTAGAACAAGAGCGGGCTGGGCACAACAAGTGGGTGGATTAGCACCTAAAGCCGCGCGCTACGCGGGCTTTTCATCGCGCCGTGCCATCTGGATCGCTTTATTGGTATCGGGTGGATGTGCAGGTTTGGCTGGCGCACTCGAAGTCGCTGGTCCCGTCGGACAACTCACTCCCTACGTGCCCGTTGGATATGGGTTCGCGGCCATCATCGTTGCGTTTGTAGGACGATTACATCCTGTAGGTTTGATTTTTTCTTCTCTCTTGATGAGTATGTTTTATATCGGTGGTGAATTGGCGCAATCGCGGTTGGGTTTGCCCAAATCAATCACAGGTGTTTTTCAAGGTTTGTTATTGTTTTGTTTATTGGCTTGTGATGTGTTTATGGCGTATCGTTTGCGAATCAGTTGGTCTGCGAAAGGTGCGCATTGATGGAAACCTATGTACTGTTATTTGCTTCAACACTCAACGCAGGAACGGTATTGGCGATTGCTGCATTGGGTTTACTCATCAACGAAAAAGTAGGTATCGTCAATTTGGGTGCAGAAGGCATGATGCTTTGCGCAGCAATTGCTGGCTTTGCAGCTGTTGTGAATACGGGCAGTGATATCGCTGGATTTTTGGCAGGTATGGCCGCAGGTGCTGTGTTGGCAGGTATTTTTGGTTTATTGGTTATTTATCTCAATACCAATGCCTACGCCACGGGTTTGGCATTGAGTTTATTTGGCGCAGGTTTTTCTGCATTTGTCGGCATCAACTATGTGCAAGCTAAATTACCTCAGCGTAAGAATTACGAAGTTCCATGGCTGAGTGACATACCTTGGATCGGTTCCGCATTGTTCAAGCACCATCCATTAGTCTATGCAACGATCGCTTTTGCCATCGCACTCATTTGGTTCTTTGATCGAACTCGCACAGGTTTGGTGCTGCGCGCTATTGGTGAATCACCTCAATCTGCACACGCATTGGGCTATCCTGTGCGTCGAATTCGTTGGATCGCTGTCATGGTTGGCGGGTCATTATGCGGTTTATCAGGCGCGTATATCTCTATGATTTATACGCCCCTATGGGTAGAGGGGATGATTGCGGGCAAGGGTTGGATTGCCTTGGCACTCACTACCTTTGCAACTTGGAGAGCGGCTCGTATTTTGCTAGGTGCTTATTTGTTTGGAGGATTTACCATGCTTCAATTTCACTTGCAAGCCACTGGCATCGAAGTGCCAAGTCATTTTTTGAGCATGTTGCCCTATATTGCAACCATTGTGGTTCTCGCCATCATTTCTCGAAATCCACAATGGATTCGGGTTAATATGCCGGCTTCCATTGGTAAACCTTTCTTCCCTGGTTCATAATCACGGTTTTGTTCAACTCAAATTTTCAATAGGAAATTTTTCATGACTGACTTTCGCAAACGCTCTTGGATTCGACTCGTCGCCGTAACTGCAGTAACAACTGCAGCTCTCATCGCTTGTGGCAAAAAAGAAGAAGCTAAGCCTGTCGAGGCGCCTAAGCCTGAGCCGCTCAAAATTGCTTTTGCCTATGTGGGCCCTGTGGGTGATGGCGGTTGGACATTTGCACACGATAACGCACGCAAGGCCATCGAAAAAGAATTCGGCGACAAAGTGCTTACATCTTTTGTTGAAAGCGTTCCTGAATCTGCAGACTCAGAACGCGTGATTCGTGATATGGCCACACAAGGCAACAAAATTATTTTTGGAACTACATTTGGCTATATGGATCCGATGCTCAAAGTGGCTGCCGATTACAAAGACATCAAGTTTGAACATGCAACGGGTTATAAAACAGCAGACAACTTGCGCACTTACGACAGCCGCACTTACGAAGGTGCATACATGGCGGGTGTGATTGCTGGCAAGATGACTAAATCCAATACATTGGGTGTGGTAGCTTCTATTCCAATTCCAGAAGTGATTCGCAACATCAACAGTTTCACATTGGGTGCTCAATCCATTAACCCTAAAGTCAAAACTAAAGTGGTGTGGGTTAACGAATGGTTCAATCCACCCAAAGAAACAGAAGCTGCAACATCACTCATCAACGGTGGTGCTGATGTGCTGTTCCAAAATACCGATTCACCAGCTGTACTCAAAACAGCCCAAGAAAAAGGCAAACGTGCATTCGGTTGGGACTCTGACATGACTGCCTACGGTCCTAAAGCGCATTTGGCCTCTGCCATCATCAATTGGTCGCCTTATTACATCAAGGCCACACGCGATGCATTAGAAGGCAAATGGACTGGTAACAGCGGTAATTGGTGGGGAGTCAAAGAAGGCGCGATTGATCTCGTGTCAATTGCTGAAGACGTACCCGCAGAAACAAAAACCAAAATTGACGAGATCAAAAAAGGTTTGCAAGACGGCTCGTTCGCCATTTGGAAAGGCCCCATTGTTGACAACACTGGTAAGGAAGTCTTGAAAAAAGACGAAGTTGCTGATGACAAATTCATGGGTGGCATCAAGTTTTACGTCAAGGGCGTAGAAGGCAAAGTGCCAGGTGGCGATAAGTAAAGCTTCGCGCGTTCAACAATTTGTGCAATTCATGCCTAAGGCTGAATTGCATATTCACATTGAGGGCTCTTTGGAGCCCGAATTGATTTTTGAATTAGCCAAACGCAACAAACTGTCCTTGCCCTATCAAAGCATTGAGGAATTGCGTTCGGCTTACGCCTTCACCGATTTACAAAGTTTTTTAGATATTTATTACGCGGGTGCGAGCGTTTTATTGCATGAACAAGATTTTTATGACATGGCGATGGCGTACTTACAGCGCGCAGTCAACGATCATGTGATCCACGCCGAAATATTTTTTGATCCGCAAACCCATACCGATCGTGGCGTGCCGATTGCAAACGTCATCAATGGGCTTCATCGCGCGTGTGTGGATGCACAAAAAAAATGGAATTTCGATGCTTCGTTGATTTTATGTTTTTTGCGTCATTTGAGTGAAGATGCTGCAATGCAAACGTTGGAGCAGGCCATGCCCCATCGCCATCAATTCATAGGTGTGGGATTGGACTCGAGTGAGGTGGGACATCCTCCAGAAAAATTTGCGCGTGTCTTTGCAAAGGCCAAAGCATTGGGCTTGCATGTGGTGGCGCACGCCGGTGAAGAGGGCCCTCCTGCTTATATATGGAGTGCCTTGGATGTGTTGCTTGTTGAGCGTATCGATCATGGTGTTCAATCCGATCAAGACGAGGTATTGATGGAGCGATTGATTGAAACTCGTATGCCGCTCACTGTTTGTCCTTTGTCCAATCAAAAGTTATGTGTCTTTTCTGATTTGCAACAACACAATATTGGGCGCATGCTAGATGCAGGCTTGTGTGTCACGATCAATTCGGATGACCCCGCTTATTTTGGTGGATACATCAACGATAATTTTGTGCAAACTTTTGAAGCACTGGGCTTGGATGAAAAAGCGGCCTATCAGTTAGCGCGCAATAGTTTTGAAGCCAGTTTTGTATCGTCAAAACAAAAAAACAAATGGATTGCGCAACTCGATCACTTTGTTCAAACGTTTTAATCGGCCTTGATGTTGGCATCTTTGACGATGCGACTCCATGTTTTTTGTTCTTTGGCAATAAAGGCTGCAAAGTCTGCGGATGGGCCACCACCGCCAATGGCGTTATCGGTTGCAAAACGCTCAGTCACTGCACTTGATTTCAATGCTTTGTAACTTTCTTCTTGAATTTTTTTAACCACATCAACGGGTGTACCTGCTGGCGCCAAGATGCCATACCACTGTGAAGTTTCAAAATCTTTAAAACCCGTTTCAACCACGGTGGGTACATCGGGAAGTGCAGGAATACGTTGCAAGGTACCCACTGCAATCGCACGCAATTTACCTGCGCGTATATGCGCACCCAATGCAGGCAATCCAGCCGATGATGCATGTGTGCGACCCGCTAGCAAATCAGCCAACTGTGGTCCTGTTCCGCGATAAGGAATATGCGTGAGAGAAATACCAGCTACCAATTTGAGATATTCCATCGCCAAGTGTCCTGCGCTGGCGTTACCTGCAGAACCATAATCTAATTTACCTGGATTTTTTTTTGCATAAGCAATGAATTCTTTTAAATTTTTTGCAGGTACATCGGGATGAATCACAAACACATTAGGCACTTTGGCCAACAACGTGACAGGTATGAATTCTTTGTTCACGTCATACGGATGATTAGGCATCATGTATGGATTAACGGCTAATGTGCCAACGTGTCCCAAAATAATCGTGTGACCATCCGGCGCTGACTTAGACGCTTCAATCATGGCCACAGTGCCAGCCCCGCCTGGCTTGTTTTCGACATAGACCGATTGACCCAATTGTTTGGTGAGTTCTGCAGCAACAGATCGCGCCACAATTTCAGAAGTGCCACCAGGTGCGAAGGGGACTAAAAATCGCACGGGCTTGGTGGGCCAAGTATCGGCCAAGGCATTGGATAGACCTAAGCTCATGCCCAATGACGAGAGAGCGCCTACTTGCAGCAATTGACGTCGATTGGAATTGAATGCGGACATAAGGCCTCCCAAGGTTGATGCCATTAGAACTGATATTTTCTCAATCCACCATCCACTGGAATCACTGCGCCAGAAATATAAGAAGCTCTGGGTGATGCTAAAAAAGTTACCAAGTCCGCTAACTCTTCTGGTTCACCGTAGCGACCCACTGGTATTTCGTTGTCGGATTGCAATTGGCGATACTCAGGCGAATAGTTTTTAAAAATTTGCTCTGAATGTATGCGCCCTGGTGGAATGCAATTGACTGTGATACCGTTTTTGCCCACCATACGTGAGAGTCCCTTGGCCCATGAGTGCATGCCCGCTTTGGCACAAAATGCACCATTGACATGTTCGGGTTCGCTCTTACCTGTGATGTTGATGATGCGACCCCATGCGTTGGCAATCATTTGATCAATCAATGCATCCGCAATCTGACGAGGTCTGTGAAAATTGAGTGTGATGGCTTCTTGCCACTGCTCTTCGCTCACATGCAAATCTTTAAAACTACGTGAGCCGCCTGCGTTGTTGATCAGAATATCAACGCCCCCCATAGCTTTGATGGCGACTTTGCTCAATTGTTGGGCTGCATCCTCGGCATACATGTCTTGCACAATGAGGTGCGGTTTTTTTCCGCCGATGCGAACAATTTCTTGCGACAACTCAACCAATTTATCTTCACGCCTGGCGGTGATGGCCAATTGAACGCCTTCTGCGGCCAAACCCATGGCAATGGCTCTGCCAATGCCAACCGACGCCCCTGTTACCAATGCAGTTTTATCTTTTAATTTTAAATCCATGATGCACTCCTCGTTTTATTCGGAACCTAAACTCAAGCGTGTGGGCAATCTTTTTTCAATTGAAAATTTGAGTAAAGCTGCGCATCGAAAAATACCATGTGCAAACTTACCATACGGCAATGTTAAAAACAAAGCCATCACCACGCCTAAATGAATGGCCAGTAAAAATGGCAATGCGCTAGTTTCTCTAAACATCAACAAGGCTAAACCGGTACTGCCACACAGCCACAACAAAGCAATGAATGCAATGTCCATGGGTTTTTGTTGTGCGTCGCCATGCATGGGATGCCGCTTTAAATTAAAATACAACAAACCCAAGGGGCCAATTAATAAACTAATGCCGCCTGCGATGCCCAATAACACGGGCAAACTTGCCACAGGGTAGGGCGCGACCCGTCCCCATGCGTAGTGGTACAGCGTCGCCACAGACGTCGATAAAAAGCAAAGCATAAAACCATAAAACGTGAAGTGATGAAATCGTTTTCGCATCAAAGTGAATGCATCATCACTTTCATTGCAACCTTTGCCGTGTCCACCATCCAAATAGGTCATTGCTAAAGCGTTGTGTAAAGCCTCAGCACTTGCATCCTGAGTGACGCGCACTTTGGAACTTTCCAAGCCCGAATCATCGAGCGTGGGATGCGTGTCATTCCAAAAACGCCTCACACCCATGAACAATGCCAATGCACTCCATAGAAAAATGGGTGAAAATACGTTCACCATCCAACCGTGCGGAAAGATGGCGTAAAAATTACCTTGTTCGATGCGTTGAAACAAGGTGCCGTGCATTTGCAGCACGGCAATTAAAAATAAAGCCAACGCTCCACTCAATGCCAATGCAACTGTTAATCCGTTGTTACGATACAGTTGCCCCATTGGTGCAGGCCATGCATAAGTTTGATAGGTTAGCAAGCGAACCTGTGCCATCGCTTGCGGCACATTCACTGCAAATGCGTTGGGTGGCGCATACTGACACGAATGCAAACACGCGCCGCAGTTGTGACATAAATTGGCCAAATAATGCACGTCGGCTTGATTGAATTCCAAGCGACGCGTCATAGCCGGAAACACGGCGCAAAATCCTTCGCAAAATCGACATGCGTTGCAAATTTTCATTACGCGTTCGACTTCGATTTCGGCCGCGCCTTGTGCCAATGCACGCGCTTGTTGTGTGAGTTGTTCAAGCGCTTGCATGTACGGATCCTTGTGTTGTGGCAGCTTGAACTGCTTTGCCTGCACTCGCACCCGCAATGCGTCCAAAAATAGTGCCAATCGTCATACCGACGCCTGCTGTGTAGCCTTGTCCTAAAACATTACCCGCCATCACTTCTCCTGCGGCAAATAAATTGCGACTGGGTTGACCGCCAAAATAAACTTGCGCGCGCTCATCGACTTTCACTCCTAAATAGGTGAAGGTAATGCCAGGTCTGAGTCCGTATGAATAAAACGGCGCTGTATCAATCCGTCTTGCCCAATGTGTTTTGGCCGGCGTTAAGCCTTGCGTATGGCAGTTGTCCAATACCGCATGATCAAAATCGCCAGGGACGCATGCGCGATTGAATTCATCAATGGTTTTTAAAAAAGTATCCACATCAAGTTTGAGTGCAACCGCTAATTCTTCCAAGCTATCGGCTTTGATGGGTTCAAACACAGACGGCATGAAACGACCAATCGCTTTGGAGTCAATAATGGCATAACCAATTTGATTGGGTTGAGATGCGACCAATCGCCCCCAAATTGCATAACGCTTGGGCCAAAAATCTTCGCCTTCGTCATAAAAGCGAACGGCATTTTGATTTACCATTACACCTAGCGAGACGCAATCGTTGCGTGTGCTGATACCACCGTCAAACAAAGGTGCTCGTGCATCAATGGCCACGCAATGCGATTGGGTGGGGTCACCAATCACGTCAGCGCCATGATCGAGCATTTGCTTGAGAACGACGCCCATGTTAAAGCGCGTACCACGAATTAAAAAATTGTCGGCTGTCCACTCGCCCCATTGATTTTGTCCCCAGGCCTCGCGTTGCCATGGAATATTCGATTCAAATCCGCCACTTGCAATCACACAAGCGCGTCCTGCAAAGCGACGTTTTCCACTGTGGGCTGCGATGAAAGTGGAGCCGTTGAATTCCATGCGATCAACGGGAGTTTCGTACAACACAGTGATTCCCAATTGTTGTGCGCTTCGATAGTAAGCATTGATAAGAGCTTTACCGCCACCCATAAAAAAAGCATTGGTGCGTGACAAATGCAAAGTGCCCGATAACGACGGTTGAAAATTCACGCCGTGTTTTTTCATCCAATCACGACAAGAGGCCGATGATCGAATCAACAATCGGGCCAAGGCTTCGTTGGTTTTTCCAGCGGTTACTTTTTTCAGGTCTTGCCAAAATTCTTCTTCGGGATAGGCTTCGGTCAATACGTCTTCGGGTTGATCGTGCATACACCGAATATTGCGGGTGTGGACCGAATTGCCTCCACGCCATTCAATGGGTGCCGACTCGAGTACCAAAACGCTGGTGCCTGTTTCACGTGCTGTGAGGGCGGCAGTCATGGCGGCGTTGCCACCACCAATCACAATCACGTCGTACATGGGTAAAAGGGGAGTATCGGAGGGCATGGTTATTGTGCGCAATTTTTTCTCTAAGGACGCCATCTTGTTCTAACATCAGTATTGTGTCAATTGCAATATTTGATATTATTGTTGCATGTCACGCATTAATTTCGACCTTCAAGAATTGCAAGCCTTTGTGGCCGTTGCCGATTGGGGAAGTTTCAAGGAAGCCGCCAATAAAATCCATTTGTCTGCGCCTGCACTTTCAAGACGCATAGAGAAGTTAGAAACTCATTTGGGTACGCAGTTATTCAAACGGACCACTCGCTCGGTTGAACTCACGCCTCAGGGGCTTTCATTTTTAAATGTCGCGCGCGACACATTACATGCTTTGGAGGTTGCTGCATCGCATATTCAAGACGTCCAAAAAAGTAAAAAGGGAAAGATCACCATTGCTTGCGTGGCCAGTACGACACTTCATTTTTTGCCCGACGCTTTTCAAAAACTCATCGATAAAGTGCCTGGCATTCAATTCAATATTCTTGATTTGCCAGAGAGCCAAGTCATTCGAAACGTGATTTCAGGTGACGCTGATTTGGGTGTGGGGTTTGTCAAAGGAAAAATTCCCGAAATCGAATTTGAACCTTTGTTCAAAGATCCATTTGTAGTTGCGGTTCATCAAAACCATCCTTTTGCAAAAAATAAATCCATCAATTGGAAAAAATTAGTCGATGAAAAACTCATGACTGTTTCACGCAACAGCGGAAACCGCATGTATATCGACGACGCCATGACGCAAGTCAAACTCAAACCCCAATACATACTCGAAGCCGTGCGTGTCTCAACATTATTGGGTATGGTTGACGCACAATTGGGTGTTGCGATATTGCCTCAGTTGGCTATTGCAGGATCTCCACATGCGAATATCATGGGTGTTGTATTGCAACGACCGACTGTGTATCGTCAATTAGGCATATTGACCAAGCACGGTGTTACCTTAGAGCCCATTCCTAGTATGGCCAGAACAATTATTCTTGAATCGGTTTTATCCCAATGAGTCCTTTATTAATTGCGGGTGGTGGTATTGGCGGCATGGCTTTAGCCTTGGCTCTAACGCGACAAGGTCAATCTGTACATTTGTTGGAGCGTGGTCTTGAATTTTCACAAGAAGGCGCAGGAATTCAACTGGGCCCCAATGCCACACGCCGACTTAACGAATGGGGCTTGTCGGATGCGTTGCGTCAATGTGCAACATATCCCGATGAACTGCAAATTCATTGCGCTCAATATGGCCATACCTTGGTTACAAAAAATTTATCGCATCAAATGGAGCAACGTTTTGGCGCGCCATACGTCACATTGCATCGCGTCGACTTGCATAAATTGTTGATGCAGGCTGTTACTGGTAACGAGTTAGCCACGATCTCAACACAACAAAGCTTTCAGTCCAGTCGCAACACCGATGAAGGTATTGAGGTTGATTTTTTAAACGCTCAATCACAAGTCAAACAAACCATTCATGGATCTGTTTTGATTGGCTCTGATGGAGTGCGCAGTGATGTGCGACAAGCCTTGTTGGGCGACGGTCCACCCACAGACACGGGTCATGTGGCCTACCGTTCACTATTACCACAAAAAATGTTGCCAAAGCGTTTGCATTCATCCAACGTGCATGTTTGGCTGGGACCTCGTATGCACATGGTTGTTTATCCTGTGCGCGGTGGAGAGTGGCTCAACGTGGTACTGATTATCGAGTCCTTGCAAGTACCCGCCTCATACGACTGGTCGATCAACAGACAGTCTGATGTGATTTATCAAGACTTTAAAGCTGCACTCAAAGGTTGTTGCAATCGTGTACAAGAATTGGTGCGAAATATCGAACAATGGCGATCATGGAAATTGGTCAATCGTCCTGCCGTTCAAAATCCTTTGCAGCTCGCCAGAGGAAAAATTGCATTGATAGGGGATGCCGCACATCCGATGTTGCCCTATTTGGCGCAAGGCGCAGGCATGGCCATTGAAGATGCGCATGTGCTGAGTCAGTGCTGGATGAACGTTGACACACAATCGCCAGAAACAAAGTTACATAATTATGCAAAGCAAAGACACAAACGTGTGGCGCGCGTGCAAAAAAAATCAAGCCAAAACAGTGTAATTTTTCATGCCGATGGCTTACTCAGGCATGCGAGAGATTTATCACTTCGTTTGCTCGGACCTCAGTTGATTGATATGCCATGGTTGTATGCAGGGCAGGATTAAATTTTCCCAATCAACAGGTATTCCATCAAGGCTTTTTGCACGTGCAATCGATTTTCTGCTTCGTCCCAAACTACCGATTGAGGCCCATCGATCACCTCGGCTTGCACTTCTTCGCCACGGTGCGCAGGTAAGCAGTGCATAAAGAGCGCATTTTTTTTGGCGTTTGACATCATCTCGGTATCAACGCACCATTGGGTAAATGCTTTTCGACGTGTTTCGTTTTCTGCTTCATAGCCCATGCTGGTCCATACATCAGTGGTGACCAAGTCAACACCTTCGCATGCTTGCAAGGGATCTTTAAAAATTTTGTAACTATCACTAGATCTCAATCCTGCAACCGATTGATCAATCTCATAGCCACTGGGTGTGCTCACATGCACTTTAAAGTTGAGCAGTTCTGCCGCTTGAAGCCATGTGTTGGCCATGTTGTTGCCGTCACCCACCCATGCAACGGTAATGGCTTTGAGGCAATCGAGTGGACGCGAGGTGTTGCCACGATGTTCAATGAATGTAAATAAATCAGCCATAATTTGACAAGGATGAAATTCATTCGTGAGTCCATTGATGACGGGAACGCGCGAGTGTGCAGCAAAGCTTTCTATCTTGGTTTGCTCATAGGTGCGAATCATCACCAAATCAACCATTCGACTGATCACGCGTGCCGAATCTTCGATGGGCTCTGCGCGTCCGAGTTGGCTGTCACCTGTGGTGAGATGCACCACCGATCCGCCCATTTGATACATGCCTGCTTCAAAACTCACGCGAGTTCGTGTGGAAGCTTTTTCAAAAATCATGGCCAAGGTGCGATCAGTCAACGGCTGGTGTTTTTCGTAGGCTTTGAATTTGGATTTGATCAATGCCGAACGTGAAAACAAATACGCATAAGTAGACGCATCCAAATCGCTGAACTTGAGATAGTGTTGCATGGTCTTACTCATGGCTCAAGTCGATTCATTCAAAAAAGTTTTGACAATGGGTGTTAGCAATGCCACGACTTCATCGGCTTCTTTTTCGGTCATGATGAGCGCAGGCACCAAACGAATCACGCTATCGGCTGTCACGCTCAATAGCAAGCCAGCATCTAGTGCACGGCTCATGATGACACCACAGGGTTTATCCAACTCAATACCAATCATGAGTCCATATCCGCGAATTTCTTTGATGCCTTTGAGAGAACCTATTTCGAGCATCAATGTATTCTTTAAATATTCGCCCACGCGCGCTGCGTTTTCTAACAAACCATCTTCTTCCATGATGCGAATCGTTTCAACACCCGCGCGCATTGCCAATGGATTGCCACCAAACGTGGTCCCATGATTGCCAGGCTGAAAAATACCAGCGGCCTTGGGGCCCGCAACAACAGCGCCAATGGGTACACCCGAGCCCAATCC
>RFYV01000079.1 GCA_009921265.1 Betaproteobacteria bacterium
AAATGAGGCTTGGGACTCCAGTCTTGAGTTTACACACTGTTTTGCATAAGGATCGATGTACGGATCTGGGACATGCTTCAGGCGCTCGGAAGATAGCGTCACAAGAAAAGTAGAGAGAATTCTATGAGCATTAATTAGGCATCCAAGTCAGAGCGCGTGGTGGTCGTGACAGGCGCGGCTTCTGGCATTGGCTAGGCGATCACCGACAGGTTTTCATCAGATGGTTGCACGGTTGTCCTTGTCGATCGCACCTTTCAATAGCCGAGTTAATTGAATGCATGAATGGCCCTTTGCTTTGCATTAAGTGTTAACCCCAATGGGTTTGATTGCTGTGGTTAAGACAAGAAAGCTGCCTTGTCATATAGTTTACATTGTGAAACAAATGATGCTGCCTAGCCTAAGAATGCTTGTGCAGATGCAACCCATCGCGTGACAATGAAAAGCAAATCACCATTTTTTTAAAATTAACTCAAATTGGACACATCAATGAATTATTTGGATAGGATTTCTGAATTTGCATGTGATCTGCAATTCAAAGACATACCCGTTAAGGTTGTCGATCGAGCCAAATGGTTATTGCTGGATAGCTTTGGTGTGATGTTGGCCGGATCAAGTGAACAACGGATTATTCAGTTGTCGCAGACATTAGAAAAAAAAGGTTCAAAGGGAAAAAGTTTATTTATCACCAATGGTTATCGAGGTGATGCAGCCGATGCGGCAATGATCAATGCAACATCTGCTTGCGCGCATGTTTTAGATGAAGGGCATAAATACGCTAGAGGTCATGTCGGCACTTACATCTTGCCTTCCGTTTTAGCTGTAGCGGAAGAGGTAGGCGCCAATTTTGAATCGTTGTTAACAGCCATTGTTATTGGCTATGAGATCGCCGCACGATTTGGGATGGCCTGCCGCGTTCATGAAAGCATGCATCCAAGCGGCACATGGGGAACTATTGGTGCAGCTGCAGCTGTTGCCAGAATGCTTAAAATGAGTCAGTCGGACATCCGTTCAACCATGAATGTTGCAGCACCGTTAATGCTCACAACTTCGTGGCAAGCTGCGACACAGGGAGCGACGGTAAGAGATTTATATTCTGGTCAAGGTGCTGCAAACGCAGTTATGGCACCTCGGTTTGTCCAAGCAGGATTCACTGGGTGTGAAGATGATGTTTCTCACGTATTGGGTAAAGTGATTTCTCATCAATTTAATGCTCAAACAGTGCACCAAACCTTGGGTGTCGAGTGGGAACTTTTGCGCAACTATTTCAAAATTCATGCGTGTTGCCGTAATTTTCAAAGTGGAATCGATGCGGCATTGGCGCTGATCAAACGCCATCAACTCAAGAGTAGCGACATTGAAAAAATAACTGCTCATACATTTTCAATTCCAGTTCGTGATAATGCAGAGATTAATCCCATCAATGTATTGGCTGCCAAGGAGTCATTTCCAGTGAGCTTGGCTTTAACACTTCAACATGCCATTTGTGATCAATCCGTATTTACTACAGAAAAAATCTATGACAGTGAAATCAAGCGATTGGCAAATAGTTGTACCTTAATTAACGACCCAGATCTAGATGCACTGATGCCAGAAAAAAGACCGACCCGATTAACACTTCAACTCAAAAACGGTCAAAATGTTTCTGAATATGCAGAGGTTGCAATCGGTGACCCTAGTATACCGCTGACCCCCCAACAACTGGATTTCAAATTCGACCATTTGGTGCAATCCGAGCTTGGGGCAAGTCAGTCTGATCGAATTAAAGAAGCTGTATTGAATATGTCTTATGAAACACCCACGCATCAGTTGACGCAACTTCTTGCAAGAGCAAAGTGATGCGAAGTACTGAGGATAGACGAATTGACGTTACAAGTGAATCCAACGGGTTGGTATACGCTTTCAAAGAGCCAGAGGCTAATCTGCATATTGACAAACGAAGTGGCACTCAGAGCATCGAAAAAGCCATTCTCATTTTAAAAGAACTGGCAGGACACCCCAATTTTGGATGGCGAGTTTCTGATTTGGCAAAAAAATGCGAGTTAGACAAAGCCACTGCGCATCGCATTTTGCAAACATTGAAAGCGAATCGGTTGGTTGCTCAAAAAAACCAAGATAAAAGATACCAAGTCGGACCTTTAATTTATGAATTATCGCTAGGCTTGAATGATTTTAAGAACTTTGAATTGCACACTAAAAAATCAGCTGAAGCGCTTGCAAGAAAAACGAAAACCATTGTTTTTTACATGCTGCAAAGTGGATTTGACTTTACGTGCATGGCACGCTTTGGCAATGCGCCCACACAATTAATGATGTTTGAAGTGGGAACAAGAAAACCATTGATGATGTCTGCGGGCGGTGTGGCAATGCTTATGGCCATGCCGCCACCGCAATGCAAAAGAGTGATGGCAGAAAACCGATTGAGACTGAAAAAATTAAATATTCCATCAAAAGGTATTGAGCAAATGTGGAAAGATTCACATAAAGTAAAAAGAGCCATTAATGCAGGTGCAACTGTACCTGGCTGGGTTTCTTACGCCATGCCATTTTGCAATTTCAATGGTGAAGTCATCGGCTCTGTCATGATGTCCGCACAAGAAGATCGCATTGCCCACCATTCGAGTGACTTTTTGTTTGAGTTGCTCAGCAAGGAAGCAAATGAAGCCGCAAATATGTATCAACAATTTTTTCAATCTAAATTAGAAAACTAAGTATGAATCATGTGAAGCGAATTGGGGATTTATTCACGCCCAAAACAATTGCAGTGGTGGGCGCCTCTGCTGATGAAAACAAATTCAGCGGTCGAATTCTGCCGTACTTGATTAGAAACGGATTTCCTGGTGAGTTGTATCCAATCAATCCCAAGAGATCAGATATTCAAGGAAAAAAATGTTACGCCGATTTGATGTCGGTTCCGGGCACAATCGATTGCGTGGTTTTTTCCTTGGGTGCAGAAGATCTCGATGCAGTCTATGACTCTTGTGTGGCTAAATCTGTCAAACTTTTATTAGTAACCAGCGCAGGGTTTGCCGAAAGAGATGATGATATAGGTCATCAAAGGCAACAACGATTGATTGATTTTTCTCGTCGAACGGGCATTCGTGTTTTGGGACCCAATTGTGTTGGATTTTTAAATTTGGTGGATCAAGTTGCCATGGCAGCGGCGGCTGTATTGGAGTTTCCCAATCCACCAAAGGGTCGTATCGGACTGATTAGTCAAAGCGGTGGCATAGGGATGGCGACCATTCCATTTAACGCATTTGAAAGAGGGATTGGTTTTTCACGAATTATCAATTCGGGGAATGAGGCTGATTTAGAGCTTGCCGAATTAACCCATTATTTAGTTGACGATCCCGCAACTGATGTGATCGCATTGGTTGTAGAGGGGGTAAGAAATGGCGCTAGGTTGCTTCAGGTGCTGCACCTTGCTGCACAAAAAGGAAAACCTGTTTTGATTTTGAAAACAGGCAAATCCTCGCTTGGTCAGCATATGGCAGCTTCACATACAGGCGCTATGGCGGGTTCTGATGAAGTTTTTGATGCCATGTGTCGTCGAACAGGTGCTATGCGAGTGGATGATATTGAAGAAATCTACCAATTTGGGGCCATGTTTTCGCGCTTAATTGCGCAAGGAAAATTAAATTTTGATCGCAAAGTGCTAGCGCCAGATCAGGGGTGTACTGCATTTTCGGTATCGGGTGGAAATGTCGGTTTATTTGGCGATGTAGGATCTGCAAATGGCTTGAATTTTCCCGTTTTTGAATCAAACACGCAATCACAATTACAACAATTATTGAATGTTTCAACAACATTTAATAATCCTGTGGATTTAACGGGGGGAAGCGTTTCAGACCACAGTATTTGGGGTAAATGTTTAACAAGCTTGCTGGAAGATTATCAAATTCAATTAGCTGTTCCCGTATTAACCGTGGCCAGAAACTATGATCCTGCCATTAACGATATCTTGCGCGTCAACAGTCAAACCAAAAAAATCGTCATCGTTTTATGGGTTGGTGGTGCGTTATCAGGCGAAGGTAAAAAATTATTACAAAACAGTGATGTGCCATTTTTTGAGTCGCCAGCGCAAACGGTTAAAGCAATTGGCTTTTTGGGTCAATATTGGCGTACCCAAAGTAGCATCAACCAACCCTTGGCAAAACTCAAGGATTTAACGGTTTTTGCAAAAGAGCTAGATAATTTTTTGCAAACTTCTTCTGTTGCAACGATTGGAGAATTTCAATCCAAGCAGTTGTTAGCTCGATTAGGTTTTCCTGTCACACAAGAAATTCAAGTTTCAACGTTGGAAAAAGCCGTCGAGGCCTGTCACTCAATTGGATTTCCATTGGCATTAAAAGGCATGCATCCTGATATTTTGCATAAAACTGAAGCGGGTATTGTTAAATTAAATTTGACGACTGTTGAGGATGTCTCATTGGCCTTCAATGACATCATCGCCAAAATGAAATTAAAAGGTGGTAAAGATCGCAATGGGCAAGTATTGATTCAGGAGATGGTTTTTGATGGCATTGAATTCATATTGGGCGTGAAGAAAGATGCAGTATTTGGAACTGTTGTTGTGTTTGGATTGGGTGGGATTTATGCAGAAGTATTGCGTCAATTTAGCATAGAGCTCGCACCATTAACGCTTGAGCAAGCGCTCAATATGGTTGAGCAAACGCCAGCAATTCAAATCGTTCAAGGTGCGCGGGGTAAAAGCCCCGTTGATTTAAAACAAATTGCGCAACTTTTGGTTTTGTTGGGTGATTTTGGTCATCTGGCCCAAGTTAGTGAAGTTGATATCAACCCGTTGATGATATGCCCCCAAGCTGAGCAACCGATCAAAGTTGTTGATGCGCTTATTGTACTCAATCAGTCGTTGAATGAAAATCCAAGGAGTTAACAATGAATTTTAACTGTACACCCATAAAGTCGCACTTCGGTGCGCAAATCACTGAGTTGAATTTGAAACAAGCCTTTGATGAAGAAACTAAAAAGCAACTGTATGAGGCTCTCATCAAATACAAAGTCTTGCTTTTTCGGGGTGTCGAGTTATCTGAAATCGAACAGGTTCGACTCTCAACGATTGCGGGTGATGTGGCTTATCGCGGTAGTGGCAATTATTCGGATCCCAATAAATTATCATCGTTGGTTTCAAATGCTCACCCCGATGGTTTATTTGGCAATGGCGAATTGTCGTTTCATTCCGATTTAAGCTTTACACCACATATTTTGAAAGCGCGTTCTTTGCATGGGTTGATTATTCCAAATGATTCAGAAATTGGTGGAGAAACTTTGTTTTCTGATGTTGCACTGGCTTATGAGGAATTGGATCCCAAACTCAAAGAAGATGTGGAAACATTACAAGCGCGCTTCTCTGCTACCTACACATACCCCAATGGGGAAAGCATCACTTTAGATCACACCAGACCTTTAATTGATACGCACCCCTATACAGGGCAGCGTTTTATTTCTGCAAGTCGGGCCGTCACCAAAGAAGTATTGGGTATGCAGCGTGAGCAATTTCGACCTCTATTAAAAGCATTGTGGAGCCATATCGAAAATCCTCGGTATGTTTATCGACACCAGTGGCGTACCTACGATACGTTGCTGTGGGATAACATTGCCACGCAGCATGCACGCACGCCGTTTGATTCCAATGTAAAAAGAGCGCTGCGTGCCGTCTCCATTGATGATCGTTCAATCAGTTTGAGAGATCAACCTTTTGATCTCAATCACTACGCTGAGGCTTAATCATGGATTTACCACTGTCTATCAATAATATTGGATCGGTTAGGGTGTTGACCATGCAAAGGTCTGATAAGCACAATGCACTCAACACACAATTGACACAATGTTTGGTTGACGCCTTACATGAGGCCAATCGAGATGCCCAAGTTGCTGTTATTGTTATTGAGGGGGCTGGCCGTTCGTTTTGTGCTGGGGCAGATATGGGCGAATTTAAAGGTGGCTTATTCAATGCTGATTTTCTCAACCACCGCGGCGAGTTATACAAAGATCTTTTGATCGCCCTTGATCAGATGTCTAAACCAACTATTGCTGCCGCTCGAGGCGTTGCACTTGGAATGGGCGCGGGCGTGGCCCAGTTGTGTGATTTTCTGGTGATGGGGCAGTCAGCCAAAATTGGATATCCAGAAGTGCCTCACGGTATGGTGCCAAGCTTGTTGATTCCGGTGGTGCAACAAATCAATCAAAAATCCGTGGTCAATGACATGTTGTTACTGGGCACGATTTACCCTGCAGAAAAAGCCTGTACTCTTGGGATTGCAAGTCAAGTAGTACCCGATTCAGAACTCCACGATGCGGCATTAAAATTAGCAACTAGACTCGCTGAATTTGACTCCAAGGTTATCATTCAAACCAAAGGATTGATGAAAACAATGGATGATTTGAATTTGGTCGGTGCAATTCAATTGGGTCGACAAATCAGTCGCGAACGAACAAAACTCTTCGCACTTGAAAAACCTATCAACTGATGAATAATCAATTTTTAAAAATTGCAGTTTTAGATGACTTTCAACAGGTTGCACACCAATATGGTGACTGGCAAAGACTTGGCAGTGAAGTTGTTGTTGAATATTTTCACAATCATCTATCTAGCAAAAAAGATTTGATTGACAAGCTTCAATCGTTTGATGTTATTTGTTTGATGCGTGAAAGATCTGTTATTGATCAAGAGGTTATCGATTCATTGCCCCAGCTAAAATTAATTGTAACAACTGGGATGTGGAATGCGGTCCTTGATATTCCTTATGCTAAATCCAAAAATATTTGTATTTGTGGAACTGATGCGAAGCAATCAGGAACGCCAGAGTTAACTTGGCTTCTTATTTTGGCTTTAGCCAGAAAGCTAGAGAACGAGCGTCACTCCATTCGTCACGGTGGGTGGCAAACAAGCGTTGGCATGGCGTTGGCCGGTCAAACCCTAGGAATTTTGGGTTTAGGAAAAATTGGAAGTCTTGTTTCTAAAGTTGCAAATGCTTTTGGGATGCGTGTTCTTGCATACAGTCAAAACTTAACTGCCAGCGATGCAATCAGTCACGGTGCATTAAAGGTTGATCTAAATGCTATTTTTTCCGAATCAGATTTTGTAAGTATTCATCTCAAATTATCAGAGCGCACACATCATTTTGTTGGATCGACTGAATTAGCATTAATGAAGAAAGATGCTTATCTGATCAACACTTCTAGAGGCCCACTAGTCAATGAGGTGGCAGTGATTAACGCATTAAACAATCAGCAAATAGCAGGCTATGGCGTTGATACCTTTGATGTTGAACCGCTTTCTCCTTCTCACCCATTTCGATCAATGTCAAATGTGCTTGCAACCCCTCATATTGGATATGTCACACAAGACAGCTATCAACTTTTCTTTACCCAAATAGTTGAAAATATTTTGGTTTGGAGGCAAGGTCAACCGGTTCGGCAACTCATGTAGTTCTTGTACAATTTTTTGAAAGATTCATCCATGTCAACGACGCAGTCCTATACTTCATTAATTTATGAAGTAGCTCAATCAAGAGCAAGAATCACACTCAATCGCCCCGAGAAAAAAAATGCAATCAGCGTCACAATGCAAGAAGAACTTGAACGTGCACTGTGGGATGCAGATAACGATACGCGCGTTCATTGTGTGATTTTAAAAGGTAGCGGCTCAGACTTCTGTTCAGGCTACGACATGACTCAGTACGAGTCTGCTGCTGAGGTCGCCAATCAGTTCAAGCGAGGTCGTCAAACATTCGACGATGATGCGTGGCGTTTGGAGCGTGCACAGAGCAAAAGAATGGCGTTGTTTGATATGCACAAACCAGTGATAGCGCAAATTCATGGACGTTGCCTGGCTGGAGGAACCGATTTGGCTTTATTGTGTGACATGGTCATATGTAGCGACGATGCTCGCTTTGGATTTCCTCCTGCACGTGCACAGGGCTCTTTACCAAGCCACATGTGGCTCTACAACATTGGACCGCAATGGGCAAAACGCTTGTTATTAACAGGTGACTCATTGCAAGGAAAAGATGCGGCCCTACTAGGGTTAGCACTTAAATCTGTTCCGCTGGAGTTGCTCGAGAATGAGGTTGAAGCCTTAGCTGATCGATTAGCACTCATTCATACAGATTTGTTAGCTACTAATAAACGCATTGTTAATTTGGGTCTGGAGCTCATGGGGGCTCGCACCTTGCAGCGATTGGCTGCAGAAATGGATGCACGAGGCCATTTATCCCAAAGTCGAGATGAGTTTAGGGCAGTGGCGATGGAAAAAGGCTTAAAGGAAGCTGTTCGTTTTCGTGATGAAAAATTTGGTGACGATATCGTGAGAACTGGTCGTTTGTAAGTTTTAGTCTTTTGTTTTTTTAAAGGTATTTAGGTCTATATGGTTCAATTTTTCACTTCTGTTTTTTTATCAATCATTGCGTTGACATTGAGTCAAACTGCTTTTTCACAAACATCAGGATTCCCCAATCGACCTGTTCGCGTGATTGTGGGTTATCCAGCAGGTGCTGGTAACGACTTGATTGCGCGCGCAGTGAGTCAGCGTTTAACTGAAATATGGAAGCAGCCAGTGATTGTTGAAAATCGTGCCGGTGCCAGCGGCTCTATCGGTGCTGATTATGTTGCACGATCACCGGCAGATGGTTACACATTACTGGTCACTGGTAGTTCACATTTGATACAAGCAGCGGTGAGTAAAAAAATTCCTTACAAAGCAGTGGATGATTTCACGCCAGTCTCAACAGTGGGCTCTGGCCAATTGATTGTTGAAGTTCACCCTAGCCTGCCAGTCAAAAATATCAGCGAGTTGATTGCGCTGGCAAAAACCAAACGGTTAGCTTATGGATCTGCGGGCACAGGTACCAGTCCGCATATTGCTGGCGAAATGTTTTCGCGTGCGGTTGGAGTGGATATGACGCATGTGCCATACAAAGGTAGTGCACCTGCACAATCAGACCTTATTGGTGGTCAAGTCAATTTGATGTTTCAAGTCACACAATCTGCATTACCCAGTGTGAAAGCGAATCAGGTTCGTGCAATCGCCGTAACTGGTAAAGCGAGATTGTTGGATTTACCCCAAGTTCCAACAGTCGCAGAATCTGGATTGCCAAGTTATTCGCTAGAAATTTGGTGGGGGTTTCTTGCTCCAAATGGTGTCAATAAGGATATTCTGAAAGCTCTCAATGATGGAGTTAGACAAGCAGTTGCGCATCCGGAGGTTCAAAAGCAATTAATGGCTGCAGGGCTTCAAGTGGGTAGTTCTTCTGCAGAAGATATGCTCAAGCTCATGAGAGCTGATTATGAAGGCTTTGTAAAGTTGGTTCGTGAGGCCGGTATTAAAGAGGATGATTAAATATCAGTCGAGCAAGGCCACTCAGAAAGTAAATCGGTAGTAAATTTACTTATCAGCCCAGCTGGCTGGCCATGCGCCAACAGGTTGCGGAGGTTCGCAATCCTTTAACGCTGTGAACCAAATGCGAATCCTTGGACGTTGGATGCGGATGATCACGATTCCAAATCAAAGCTCTGTTGCAAAAGCTTTCCTAGAGTTTGAGGAGGATGGTTGTATCAAGCCATCTGCTTACTACGACAGGTTAGTTGATGTGATGGAGGAACTGGTAAAGTTCACCCAAATGACTCGCTATGTTGCGCCTTACCTAGTGGACCGCTATAGTGAGCGTAAAGAGTCTGCTGAAGAGCTTTCTAAAAGGGTTAATCAGGAATCGATTTAAAAGCCTCATTGACTCCAAGGATTAAAAGAAAAGTATGCTCAGATATGGGATAAGAAAATGCAGATGAAAGTGGTTTATCAATATTCACTGTATTTAATCATTAGCTTTATTAGCCTTACATGTATGGCAGGCGGACCTTTTGGAATCGACCACATGATTACAAAAGATTACAGTGGAATATGGTCTAGGCAAAAACAATTGGATCTCCAATACGGCTCGTTTTTATTCGTTGTTGGCGGATCATTATGGGAGGGCAAAGACTCTCGATTAGGCAAAACATTTTGGCAATCAACAGAGGCGATGCTTTTGACGGATGTCAGCGCGCAAGGTGGAAAATTTATCTTTAGAAGAGAGCGACCCAGTACATCGAACGATCCCAATGCGTGGTTTAAAACAAGCAAGAATTCAAGTTTTCCAAGCGGCGAAGTTGCACATATTTCAGCGATCGTCACACCATTTATTGCTGAATACTCAAAAGATACACCACTGGTTTGGGCGCTGGCATTGTTACCTCTTTACGATGGGGTTGCACGGATGAAATCACAAGCGCATTGGCAATCAGACGTAATAGCGGGCGCTGCATTAGGTGCAGGACTTGGAATATATACACACACCAATGGTGATTCCCTATTAATCAATATGCTTCCTAATGGAATCACGATTGGTTACAAAACAAAGTTTTAAACTCGTATGCTTTAGGTTAAGTATTTTATTAAACCAACTCAACTGCAGCCTTCAACTGGCTAGGGCTGGAATACAAATATTGAGCAGTGGTTTGAATGCTGCGGTGTCCAGCCAGCGTTTTTAAAAGGTGAATCGCTGTGCCTTTGTCTGTTAGGTTAAAGCTTATCAGGCAGTATGGATTGGCCCAAATCGGTTTCGGCAGGACCCCACCGTACCCGTACCCCCAAAATGAGGCTTGGGACTCCAGTCTTGGGTTTACACACTGTTTTGGACGTTTGGATACTTACAAAAGCAATGGGGCATAGGGAGTGACCTGCGTTTAAAAACTGATCCAATTTGAGTGAGAGAAACTTTGTTTTATATCATTTAACGTGTAATATGCGTGGCGTATATTGATAGAAGTAGTGGGCAAAAAGTCATCCAGTCACCCATAAGCCTCAGCGCAATAAAGTTCCTAGCAAATAAGGAAAAAGCAGGGCTTTTAGCCAAGCTTTTTTAAATGGCTCCCCAAGCTGATTCTGTACGAGCCTCCAACGGATCAATGGTAAACCCTAAAGCGCTTGCATGTAATGTTAGAGTATTGTGTTTACTTTTAAAACAATAAAGATTTCATATTTCACATGAACAATCATTACAAAAATTTATTTTATTCACTTAATATTTGGATTCTGGCGTTGACAGTGCCGTTTGTTCTGGCTTTTACAAGTTACGTAATGGCTGCCGACAAGTTGGTGATCATGAGTCATCGTGTGCATCAAGATTCGGCGACCACGGGTCCCGGCGGCGATGTCACTGCCAGTTGGCGAAAAGCAAACAATACCGATGTAGAGTGGATTACTTTAGGCATTGATCCTTTGCGTGAAAGATTATTTCGTGAACTCAGTTTGGGTGAAACCTCGGTAAATATTGGATTCATTCTCAATGCACAAGCGACCCCGATTATTGCCAAGCGAATGATGCCGCTTAACGACTATCTGACAAAGTCACCTATCAGTGATTTTGCTGGTATCTCACCATCAATGACCAAAGCGATGACTTTCGATGGAAAGATTTATGCAATACCTTATCGACATGCCACACAAGGTTTGCATTACAACGAGGCCTACTTTAAAGAGCGTGGCATTGAGCATGCGCCAAAGACCATTGAGGAGTTGATTGGCATTGCAAAAAAATTAACCTATGTGAAAGCAGATGGAAACAAAGTTCATGGGCTTGTATTGGGTGCTTACTCGC
>RFYV01000080.1 GCA_009921265.1 Betaproteobacteria bacterium
AATAATTAGATGAATTAATCCAAACGGCATTGCTGGTGGTTATCAAGTTTCCAGCCGCATCAAAGAACCCATGCCACATTTCAATCTGTGAGCCTTTAATACCCGCGCCAAGAACCAGCGAAAGCATAGTGGTGTCTATGCCCACCAAGGTCACTGTCGTTTCGTTGGCGGTGCTTTTGATGTCTCTGGTGGCAGAACCAATGCTGACCAGTTGGCTCAAGCCTGTAAATGGCAAAGCATCTACTGCCGCAACAGTGATTGCGGTCGGTGCAGTTGAAAACCGATACACAGCCGATGCCGTTGTGATTCGCACAAAGTCGGCATAGCGGATTACGTTGGTATCTTCAACTGGTGCAATTATGTTCACAGCACAACCTCGTAAGCATTGAACGCACCATCCCATTGGATGAATGAATCATTGGTCATTGGCACAAGCGTATAGGTCGGGTAATCGCGCAGGACAACGGGGAAAGTCACGCCTGTGTAGGTTGACCCGCCCAAGCTCGTTGTTGTTCCGTACTGACCGATTACGGCAGGGCTTTGAGCCGATACGGTGGTCATGATGGTGCGGTGGACAGGAATGGTCACAGTTGATGCGCCGCCGCGCTGAACATCAGCCGTTGCAATGTAGGCATAGCGGTCAATCTGGATAAAGTCGCCTGTCTTGACAATGTACAAAGTAGATGTGATTGCTGGCAGTGTTCCAAGAATAATGTTCTTGCCTGTTGTGCCAACTTCAATCGTTGTTGCGTTGGCTTGAACGCTGGACATATCGCCTTGATACTTTATGTAGTTCAGCCAACCCGTTGTGCCAAAGTTAATGTATTGCTCAGTGATTCGGTCAGCCGTGCGAAGCGCAGACAACACACCGCGATTGGTGCTGTACTGCAAGTAGTTCATTGGCTTGATGGTGAATTGAAACGGCTGAACAGTCAGAATCTCTGATGTGCTGATACGCATATTACGCGACAACATTTGACCAGCAAATTTATGGTCTTGAATGCTGACAGTTTCAGCGATTGATAGGATACTTTGTAAGCTCATGGCATAACCTTAGTAGGATGGATACCATTTTAAAGTGCCTTGGTTGTAGGTCATTATCAATGCCTTACCCACCACGGCTGTTGAAGCCAATGCAATATTACCCGCGATTGTTGTAGTAAAAATTCCAGTTGGGATAATTGTTATTTGACCGCCTGTCAATGAAATAGGCGTTGGCGCAGTAATGGTAACGACAGGCGTAACGCCAGACACAAACAAAATTGATGTTGTTGGCGCAATCGTTGTTGCACTTGCAATCGTTGGCGCAGTTTGTTTAGTGGCTTGCAATCCTTGAAAAACCAAGTTTGCACCTGATGCGCTAAGTGCCGCATCGTAATAGGCAAAGTTAGCATCCAAGTCTGCCAATGGAATCGGTGATGTATCTGTTGCAAATGTATTTGGGACTGCCATGTTTTACCTCGATACTGGAACTGAACGATTTGCTGATTGGTACGAAGCCCAGATTGTCTGCTTGTTCTTCGCCAAGAATTGCATTCCTGATTGTGTATCGATGGCACTCATGTTTGCAATGTAAGGGCCATTGTAGTTAATGGTCTGACCACCGCCGCCGCCCAAGAGATTGTTTGGAATGATCGTACCCGCTCCTGATGGCATAAACAATTCTGGGCCTTGTTCGCCAACGATAGCTAATTGATTTGCATCTAAAGAACCACCACCAGCAAGCATCACAGGAGCTTCAACTGGACTTTTGGGCGCACCACTACCAAACCCACCAAAAATACCTTTTAACAAACCGCCAATGCCAGACGAGCCGCCTGTCAATGCAGTTAATTGCGCTTTCATTTGAATTGCAATCAAATCTTGGATGACACTTCGCGCAAAGTCTTTGAATTGAAATTTACCTGTACGAACAAATTCATCAACATAGTTGCCCATGTTTGAATAAACGCTTTTTGCCATTTCATCCAAAGTCTTGTAATGATCTTGGAATTCAATCAATGCTTGTTTTTCAGCAAGCAATTCTTTATTGCGTCTACTGAATCCCTCTTTATCTTCTGATTTAATATCTGACCTTTGGCGAAGTTGATATTCTTTTTCAGAATATTCCAATACTGCTTGACGCAATGCAACTTCTTTTTCTGACATACCAAGCGTGTCATATTTCAATTGCAACTTGTCACCCTCAACGCGCAATGAAGTCTGTTCTGCCCGATTCATTTCATTCATTGTCTTCAAAATATTGTTATATGCGTCATCTGCTTTGGCTTGATCTTCCAAAAGCATTTGAGAATATTCTTGTTCGTTTTGAAGTTTGGCAACAAATGCTTTGTCTCTAACTTCTTTGATTTTTTGTTCTCTATCAATTGAAATTGACAATGTTTTTTCAAATAACTCTTTTTCGTTTAGCAATGCAAATTGACCATTTTGATCTCTATTTTTCTTTGCCATCTCCAATTTGGCTTCTTCTACTTTTTGCTTTGCATCAAGTTCAATTTTGCCAATTTCAGTAGCGGCTTGCTTTTCAAAAGCAATGTCATTTTGCAATTTAAGTTTAGCAATTGCATCTCTTATGTTATTTTCTTCAGTTATTCCACCAGCATTTTTGTATTTATTTATTTTTTCGGTTTCTTTTTGTGCAACTAAAGACTTTTGACGCTTCGCTTCAAGTTCTGATTCAAGCTTTGTAATTTGCTCTTGAATACGTCTTGCACGTTCTTCTGCAACTTTAGGATTTGCAAATCCACCAGTAATGTCTGCTTGTGCGCTTTCCAACGCTTTGCGAAGACCAGCAAGCTTTTCTTCAGCACCTTTTTCCGCGCCAATATTAAGAATTGCCGCCCAACTACGTTTAGCTGCATCAGCAACAGCATTCCATGATTTTTCAAGCAAACCAAGTTGACGTTCTTGACCTTTAAGTGCTTCACTAAAAGCATCAGCAGTTAATTTTGCGGCATCTTGAAATTTGTTTTGTTTCTCAAGTGCCTCAATATGCTTGTATTGTTCAAGAGTTAAAAAGTGATATTGATCATTCAATCGTTTTGCAGATGAGGCAGTTCCATCCATTGCAGGAATTAATTTACCCGCAACCACGCTTACGCTATCGCCCGACAATTTAGATACTTGCAAAATCACATTGCCCACTGCGCCAAGTGACTTTTCAGTAAATTGACCTGAGGACACCAATGCCATGAATGCTTCTTTGGCATCGCCTAAGCCAACGTGCAATTCTTTACTGGCTACATTTGCAAGATTCTGAAAGCCTGTCAGCGTCAGGTTTGCATACTGGTTTGTCAGGATCATCTGATCTCTGAAAGTGGAAGCTTCTTGTGCGCCTTTATAGAATGCGTAACCTAAAGCACCAACAGCAACCACAGATGCACCAATGGCAACATTCATTGGCGTAATAAATGTAGCAAGCATTCTAAACATTGGGCCAAGACCGCCCATTGAATCTTTAAGCTGACCACCTTGTTGCATCAAGGCAATCATTGCACTTTGACCCGAAACAATCTGAGTGATCAAGTCGGTGGTTTGATAAGTCAACTGAAGCTGTTGTTGAGCATTCATTCCACCCGTTGCTTTTTTGGAAGATGTCGCCACAGCATCGTATGCCGCCGCTTTTTCTCTCAGTAAACGAACAGTCTCTGGTGCTGTATTCTTAAATCGACCATCAGCAATTTCACGTTCAATTTGCGCGACTTTGGTAATCTCTTTGCCGTAGTCCTCTGTCGCATATTTCAAATTGGCAATTTCTTTTACTGCCGCATTGGTATCTCGCGTGATGGCATCTTTTAACTTCTTGTTTTCAGAAATAGCCTTATCAACATCAGCCTGAAAAGCGGCAGTGTCAATCCCAAGGACAACACCTAATCGAGCGATATTGCTTGAGGCCATTATTTCTTCTTCCCTTTGTTCATCTTGGCAATGTAGGCAGGAATAACCTGAGCCAATTCGGTTTTGAGAATTCTAACAACTTCCTCTGCATTTGAGTCTAATGCAGGACGCAAAAAAGCGTGCATGGGTGTATTTGCATTGCCAAATTCCTGCGACAAGGAAACCGCGCTCCGTTTGGCTGAAACCACCGCAATCGCCGCATCAGTCTCGTTCACATGGATTGACTTGTAATCGCCCTTGTTTGGAATTCTGGCATCCAACCTGATAGTGTTGCGAAGATGGATAGGGCCAGTGCTTTTCTCGTCATAGGGCGCATTTGCGACCGCGCTGGCATAAACCCCTTGCATGGCGGCTTTGGCGGCTTTAACGACCGTCTGACGGGCGGCAAGGTCAGCTCTGAACATCTTTCCCATCTGGACAAGCTGATCCTCAAGTTCCGCAAAGCCCTCCAAGCGGAACGTGCGCGGATTTGGGGTGTAGTTATTCATCAGCCTTTGCCATGAATTTATGAGCGTTTGGCGCACTGTTCATGAATGACAACAACCGCTCATTAACCTGAGCTTTTTTCTCTTCTTCAGACAACGGTGGCATTATGTAATCAATCATGGATGGAATAATATCTTTCATTGTGAAATGCTGTGCGCCTTTTTGTATCTTTGAATTTAGGTTGCCAGTAGCAAACCCACTCAAAGCCAAAGCCAAAGCTTTCTGACCGATCATTCCATCTGACAACATGATTTCGATGTTCCGCATATCGTCTGTGGGGATGTTGTCAGGACACCCGCCGTGAGCAAAGATGTAAGCCCTTGCTTGTAGGTGAATGTCCTGAGTTAGTTTTTTCTTGAGTCTTTGTAGCCGGGTTGAATGGCTTCGCCAATCTTCTCCAGCATCTCCACCTGAATTGCAAAAGGCCACTCTTCATCGATCTCAGCATAGGTAATCTGGCTTAGATCGCCATCAACTGGAATCAGCAATCTGATGAACTCAACCACCCGATTCTCAATCTGAATCGCCGTGCGGATCAGTTCTTTGGTTGAACGCCCATCAATGACAACATCGTCTTCTTTAAATTCGATGCCCTCAGTCGTAGTGTCTTTAGACAGTCCTGAAATAGCTTTTTCATATCGTTCCTTTAATGCATCCTCTGGTACTTCTTGAATGCGTTTATTCAAGTCTTCCAGTTCTTTAGTCAGCGGGACACGAACTTTAAATTTATGTCCAGCCAGATCGAATGTCTTGGTGCGGATGTTGGTGGTGTCACCAAATGCAGATGATAGTTTTGTCATGTCAATATCTTGTGGTTGGTCGAACAATTTTCTGGTAGATGATTTCGTTAAGCTCAAGAGCATAGGAAACAATTTCATCTGGGGTCATCTTGTCAGCATGATTTTTTGCAATCTCATGCGACAAAGTGATGGCGGTCATTTTCTGTTGAGTGAACCCAAACCAATCTTTTCTAAGTTCGGCTTGAGTTACCAGAAATCCCAACAGATCATTTGTGTTTTGTATTGTTGTGTCTGTCATTTTTATTCTGATGGTTCAGATGATGCAACTTCTGTAGATACAGGGTTGTATTTGGAGAGTGCTGTCAAACAAACAAATTCGACAGTGTCGGGTTTTGCCTTAGCAAGAGCGGCGGCAACTTCGCTGGCTTTTACTTCCAACCCTTGGGCAACAAAGTCCAAGGATTGGTAAGTAGTCGCCAACACTTCAACAGCGTCAGCGACTTTCATTAGGAGTTGCTCCAACCGTACTGATTACCGCGAGGATGCAAGGTAAACACACACTTGGCTTCTGCGCCGGGCTGTGCATCAATCTGGAATTGCGATGCGCGAGCGTTGAAAGCGTAGGCTACAGTGTTTGTTCCATCATAGGCGGCGATGACATAAGTGCGGTCAACCAGACCAGAATATGCGTCAGCACGAACCAATAGCAGACCAGCATCAGAGGGATTCCATGCCGCAGTAATAGTCATTGAAGTAGGTGCAGATTGCGTTGGTATTTTGTCGCTTTGTCGTGCGCCAGCAACCATGAAACTTGCAACAGCGTCATCTTGACCAAAAGCAGGAACTGCTTCGATGGTCGCCAATGCTGTGCCTGATGCTCCTGTACCGCCAGCGGAAGTGCCGACAATGGTTGTGACCTGTGCCACCCAAACTGCCAAGTTGGCGGTGGTGAAAGGCGCGGCACTTGTCTGCATCCACATTGATGCAACAAAGCCGGGTAAGACTTTTGATGGTAATGCCATTTTTAATTCTCCTGATTAAGCTGAATTTGACCAACCGTATTGGCCTGAACGAGGGTGCAAGGTGAAGACTGCTTTTGCCTCTGCGCCGGGTTGAGCATCAATTTGCCACTGGCTCGCGCGCGCATTAAAAGCATAATAAATCGTACCTGTACCGTCAGTCGCCTGAACAATATAAGTGCGGTCTATGAGGCCGCTATAGGCATCAGAGCGGATTTGAACCAGCACGGTGTCAGATGGATTCCATGCGGCAGTAATTGTCAAACTAGTTGGTGCACTCTGGGTCGGAATTTTGTCCGATTGGCGTGAGCCAGCCACAGTGAAATTGGCAACTGCATCATCTTGACCGAACGCTGGTACAGCCTCGACCAAAACGGCATTGCCAGTAATGCACAAAGCTGAAACTGTTGCGACAGTTGCAAGCGCGGCATTGGTTAGAACAGTCGGGGTTGCGCCCGGTTGCATGAACAACGAGGCACTAAACCCCGGTAAGACTTTGGCTGGTAACGGCATATCAATCGTCCTTCAAAAAAGTTGCAATTAATGTTTTATGTTGGAATGTCCAGAGTGCAATCGAGAAAGATTTCCGCAAGCTTTTGCTCATTGTTGTATGAGTTGTAGAGCCAAAATACATCAGCCTTGGCAATCCAAAACCCATATGTTGCGCCACCAAAAAGCCCAGAATAACCGTGCAATGATTGTAAGATGGTATTTGAAATTGTGAAACCATCTTCTATCAGTTGCGTGAAAATACTTATCTGGAATGTTGGTCGGTCAATGCCCTTGTTGTTCTGATTCTGACCCGTAAAAACAGGTTGGTGGACATTGCGAAGATTCCAAGTGATGAATTTCGGTTCAATCGCAAAATTGCGGTTGAATGAGGCGTAGACAGGCACAGGCGTGACAATTGACTGCAACTGCGCTTGAATTGCCTTGCCGTATGTGTCTGGATTGTTCTGTGCCATTAAACAGCCACCACAGGGTCATTGCGTACACACATCAGCATGGCGGTCATGCGGTCATCCGCTTCACGCACATTGTCAATTCGCCAATCAAAGCCGCGCCAAGTGATGGAATAGGCATTCTGGTTGTCAATGATGGTCTTCAGATTAGGCGTGTAGTTCAAGGTCATTTGGACAATGTCCGAATAGACCCTGTACTTGTCGGCTATCTTGACATGGTTTGCCACAGAATGAACTCTTGCGCGGGTGCTGAACCACACTGATTGCGAAGTGGTCTGCTCACCAAAGTCAGTCTTCCCAAAACTCAGCGTGTTAACTGCAATGTTTTCAAACCGTGCAATTGCCATGTCTTACCTCACATGACCAAAGGTTTGTATGGGCGCAAGAGCGTAGACACGCCAAAAGGAATGGAATGCTGAATCTTTTCGGTTGTGTCACTGCGGTTGTTGTACAGGTGAGTCAACAACAGCTTGCCAGCAATCTTGATTACCTCGTATGCCGCAACGGGATTTACGGGGGAGACATACTCACACACCACAGGGCTGGTCATATTGCTGTTCAGATCGCTTGGAAGCGTCTGCAAGACCACTTTATTGCCTGAGTTGTCGTAGTAGTAGGTTGTAGGGTCAACGGTCGTTAAAACGGGCGGTGTTGCGTCATTCCAATATTTCACATTGGTGATGGTCACGCCACTTGCTGGTGTGGAATTGTTTTGGCTAACTTCAGGCAAATCCAGAGACAAAGGTGTGCCGTACAGACTTGCAGAGTTGTAGTACACCCGATAGCTTGTGGCAAAAATGCTCATGCCCAAGTAATCTTCAATGGCTTGACGAGTTGCAATCTCCAACCCTGCCAAATAGGTGTCCTGACTTGTGTCATCAAACAAGTTGAGTTGTTGGCGTATTTCAGCCAACGTCAACCATGCGGTAGCGTTGTCCCGCGCAATCTGTTCAATCTTTTCGTAATTGAATGGATTGCGCGTTGGCGCACCAATGTTTAAATAGCCAAGTTGATCAACAGGCATGGTTAGACACCAACCAAGCGAATGCCCGCAAACGGGTCGCGCACTGTACTTGCAAGTCGTTTTTCTGCGTACAGGGTTATGAAACCGGGCTGTGTCTGGTCAAACGCTTGAATGGTCATTTCTTCCACATCAGCAATCGTTACAAAACGAGGCCAGTTTGCAAGGTACAAACTGAAGTTGCCATTGCCAACAAGTTGCATATATGGATTTGGAATTACAGGGAATCCAAAGATATAGACAACTGCGCCGCCATCACCATTGCCAACTTCAGGGAATTGCTTAATTGCCGCGCCGCCTAGATTACGCAAATTGTGGATAGTCTGTGGATGCGCCATCCATGCTGTGCCGGGCAATGTCCAATATTGTGCTGGAAACAAACGCGCCATATCGGTGATGTCACCATAGGCAATAGCCGCACCCGCTTGACTCACTGTAGCAATGCTGTGAATGCCGTTTGTGATTGCTGTGCCACTTGTGCCAAAAGCCGAAGCAGAAGCAGTTGTGTACATATTCAAACCGCGCAAACCATTTACACCGCCTGTGGTGGTAGTGGTCGAGCCAGCTTGGTCGTTATTGATAATCATTGATTCAGCTTCAGCCGCGCCAAACTCAGCCGCCAAATCTTCAACCAAAGTTTCATCTAAATAATTTACATCAGTCAACACCGCACTGCGAATAGGCAACTGTGCCGTAATGACGCGAGTAGGCAACTGCCAAATGCTTGTGTCTGTGTTGGGAGTTCCGCTGTCAGGCGTGAACGTGTAGCCCCAAGGGTTTGCAACAGTAGTTGCGTTACCCGTTTTGGCAACAAACTGAACCGCGCTTTGTCCAGAGCGAACAACAGTTCTTGCCGCTTGGCGAATAGGGTTTGCAAAACGCAATGCCGCAAATGCGTCATCAAATAATGTGCGACCACCAACATTGTTGCCCGAACCTGTAATGGCAGAGGCTTCGCGCAAATCAATCTTGACTTTGTCGCCTGTTTCAAGTGTTTGTTTAATGCCCGTCAGGATTCGTTCAGTGATGCTCATGGTTATTCCAATTTAGGTTGCAGAAAAAAGGGTGGAGGCCGAAGCCCCCACCCAAGGCAACGATCAGGTCGATGTGCCAGTTGAGCGATAACGCACCCCAGCATTAGGATCACGAACCGATGTGGCAAGACGCTTTTCGCCATAGAACGTGATGTAGCCCGGCAGGGTCTGGTCATAACGGCGCATAACCATGTTCAAGCGGTCAATGATTGTGTGAAATCTTGAGAAATCAGCAAAATACATTGGGTACAAGCTGTTTGTACCAGCAGAGCCTGTGGTGGCTTGTGACGGGTTGTCCAAGTACTTGTTCATCACAACATCAAAGCCCAACAGTTGACCGATGATGCCATCAGGATTCAGTGATTCAACTGAATTGAAGATTGGGCGACCATTGGTGTCTTGCAGACCACGAATTGCTTGAGCCAAAATTGGATTGACCATGAACTTAGCGTTCGGTGTCCAATATTGCTGTGGCAATGCGTAGATGAGGTTGATAACGTCTTTGTACTGGATGGCATTTGCGCCAACAGTGTTCACGTTTGATGTCAACTGGTCATAGGTTGCTAAGCTGTGCAAGCCTGTGGTTGAACCTGTACCAGATGTGCCAAATGCGGCTGTTGAAGTTGTGCCACCAGCGTAAGTAGCGTTAGAACCAGCGTATTGATCTAAACCTCGCAAACCGTTCAGGCCACCATAGGGGTTAGTGCCAGACTGTGCGGCTTGATCATTGTTTTGAACCATTGACAAGGCTTCGCTTTGTGCAAACTCAACCAACATATCATCAACCACGTTTGCTTCCAAACCATCAATGTCATCCAGAGCCGCAGTACGGATCGGGAATTGCACGTTCAAGTCTTGCAACACCAGTTGCCAAATTGAAGTGTCTTCAGTGGTAGTCGCGCCGTTGTTTTGGATCGTATAGCCCCAAGCGGCCCCGGCGTTGCCCGTTTTCACCCGGAACTGATAAGACGAACCATCAGTCGCCACAGTGCGAGAAATGCCACGCATTGGGTTAGCCAAACGCAGAGCAACAAACGTAGGGTCATAGCCTGTACGACCACCTTGGTTGTTACCGCCAGCAGTCAATGCTGAGGCTTCTTGCAAATATGCGTCATACTGACTTTCATCAGCAAACATCTTCAGTTCTTTTTCAACATTGCGACCGCCTTTGTAGTAAGACGCAATTTGTTCTTTAACAGCACGGTTCACATCATCACGAACAGTTTTAGCTGGTGCGCGGATAATTGCTGGTGCTTGAACGGTTGCCAGTTTTGCTTCAAAGGCAGAGAATTTCTCAGCCATTTCAGCTTGCACGGCGGCAATAGCTTCAGGGATTTTTGCTTCAACTGCTTGAACGGCTTCGGCTTGTTTAGCTTCGATAGCGTCCAGTTTTTCGAGAATTACTTGAGACATGATTAACCTTTCAGTCGTTGATCTAACAATTTGACAAGCTCACGCATTTCAAGTGCTTTGAGAATGTCAGCTTCGGTCACTTCCGCATCAGAATCTCTCTGGTGAGGCGCATTTTCAAGCGGCACTTCAACAGCATCTCGCTGTTCAATCACCCTCTTGAATACAGATGCGGCAGTGACCGCATTCTGTTTAGAAACCCCTGCATCTCGCAAGGATTGCTCTAATACTCGTAGATCAATTGCACCATCATTGGTGAAATATTCTAATTTTTGTACTTCGGCTTTTAAATTGTTTGGATACATCACCACGCTCACCTCGCGCAAGCCGCCTTTGGTGATCTGGAAATATCCATCTTCATATGGGTTATCTGAACCCACTGTCATGGGTGTGCCATCTTCTTTGACCCATTGATATTCATCAGCGTAAGCGGCAACAGAAACACCGCCAAACATTGTTGGGCTTTCGGTCATGATTTGATATAAATCAGAACCAGCAGTTGTGTTCATGTACAAGCGACCGCAAGCAGTCATACCATCATCATCAAACTCAAAGCTGTGCCATTCGCCAACAGGCATTGCGTCATCGGCATGGTTCAAAAACATAGGCAACGGCTTGCCCTCTTTTGTGAACGTGCCAGCCCAATCCATAAAGCCCTCTGGCTGATAGTTGAACTTGCGACCATCTGCGCCCTCTCGCGCTCCCCAAGTGGTTACTCGCGCTTCAATCTTGCCAGTTGGTTCTGCCGCGCCTGATTGCGTTTCCACGCTCAGTTTTGCTTCGCATACCATCATCAAGTTTTTTGTCATGGATTACCTCATCGACTTTTG